>JAKSOX010000217.1 GCA_024405335.1 Kiritimatiellia bacterium | reverse complement strand
TGTCCTTGTTCATCTGCACCTGGATGATGCCGTCCATCTGGTATTCGATCGGGTCTTCCGCCGTGAGGATGCGCACGTCCATCGTGTTCACCTCGTGCAGGAACGAATACAGCGACGTCGACTTGCCGCTGCCAGTGGGTCCGGTCACCAGGAAGATGCCGTTCGGGCGGCGGATGACCTTGTCCACCACCGCGAAGTCGCGTTCGGAAAAGCCGAGGTCGCACATCTTCACGAAGCTGCCGGCCTTGGCGAGCAGACGCAGGGAAATGGATTCGCCCCAGGCGCCAGGCATCGTGGACACGCGGATGTCGATGTCTTCGCCGCCCAGGCGGATGCCGATGCGGCCGTCCATCGGCAGACGCTTTTCCTCGATTTTCAAATTGGCCATCACCTTGATGCGGGAAATGATGGCGGCTTTGAGGCGGTTCAGCTGCGGCGGCACGTCGACTTTGTGGAGCATGCCGTCGATGCGGTAGCGGATGCGCAGTTCCGTTTCCTGCGGCTCGATGTGGATGTCCGTCGCGCCTTGGCGGTCCGCCTCGGCGATGATCCGGTTCACGAACTTGACGATCGACGCCTCTTCGCCTTCGGAACCCACGTCGATCTTGGTGATCGCGTTCAGGTCGTCGTCCACGGAATACCGGCCGTCGTCGAGCATTTTTTCGACGGCTTCGGCGCCGACGCCGTAGTATTTCTTGACGGCCTTGTCGATTTCTTCGCGCGGCGCGAGCGCGATTTTGACGGGACACCCCGCCGCGAGGCGCAGGCCGTCGGCGATCGACGTCGCGAACGGATCGGCCGCCACCACGGTGAGCGCGCGGCCGTCGAACTTGACCGGCAGCGCGTTGTACTGGTACACGGCGCTCGCCGGAAGTTTGCCGAGCGCGTCCGGACGCGGCTGGGCCTTTTCCAGTTCGACGTATTCGAAACCGAGCACGCCCGCGATTTTGCGCAGGAAGTCGGCTTCCTTCACACCGCCGAACTTGAGCGCCGCCTCCACGAGCGGCATGTCGGCGTTGGCGGCCAAACCGCCCTCGATGCGCGCCATGGCCGCATCGGAATACAGCCCCGTCGCCCGCAACAACGTCATCGCCAAACCGCTCGTCTCAGCCATCTTCCGCCTCCTTTGCGGTCCGCGCACCGCGCACGGACCGCCAAGTGTTTATATGCGCGTCAGGCGAACAACTTTGCGAGTTTTTCCAACTGCGCGATTTTCGCCACGAGTTCCTCGCGTTTGGCCTTCTGGCCCGCCACGATCTCCGCCGGCGCGTGCGCCATGAAGTTCGCGTTGCCGAGTTTCGCGTCGATGGACTTGATGAAACCCTGCGTTTTGGCCAGTTCCGTGGTCACGCGCTTGAGTTCGGCCTGCTTGTCCACGAGCCCTTCGAGCGAAAGGTACACCGTGCCGAGCGCGCCGAGCTTGCCGGGCATGGCGAGATCCGCGTCGCCGGCGGCGACCGCGACGGCGTCCGCGCGCATCGCCTTCTTGAGGGACGCGACGTCCGCCTCGAGCCGCGCCGCCGTGGCGGCGTCACGCGCCTGGATCGTCACCTGCACGAACGCGGCGGGGCTCACCTTGTATTCGGCGCGGAGCGCGCGGAGGTCGCTGATCATCGCGCGCTTCGCCTCCACGTAGTCGTAGACGTCGTCCGCAAGACCCCACGCCGCGCGCTGTTCGTCGGAATAGCCCTTGGGGAATTCCGCGCGCATGATCGTCTCGCCTTCTTTGGCGAAACCGAGCTGGTGCGCGACTTCCTCCGTGACGAACGGCATGTAGGGATGCAGCAGGCGCAACGCCTTCCAGAACACGTCGCGCAGAATCGCGAACGCGTTCGCCTTGTCCGGCGCGTCTTTCGCGTACTCGACGTACCAGTCGCAGATCTGCGTCCAGAAGAAATCGTACACGGCCAGCGCGCCGTCCTGGATGCGGTACTTGGCGAGCAGGTCGTTCACCTTCTTGCACGCCCTTTCGCACGCCATGAGCATGTGCTTTTCGTCGGACGAGAGGTTTTCCGGCTTGATTTCTGGCGCCGCGACGGGCGTCGCCTCCTGCATCTGCATGAACCGCGCGGCGTTCCAGATCTTGGTGCAGAAGTTGCGGCCGATTTCGAACTTCGACTTGTCCACCTTGGTGTCGCATTCGAGCGAGGTGATGAGCGCCAGCGAGAAACGAAGCGCGTCGGCGGAGTACATGTCGATGAGTTCGAGCGGGTCGAGCGAATTGCCGAGCGACTTCGACATCTTGCGGCCCTGCGCGTCGCGCACGATGCCGTGGATGACGATGTTCGAGAACGGCGGCTTCTTCATGAAGTGGATGCCCGCCATCATCATGCGCGCGACCCAGAAGAAGATGATGTCCTGCGCCGTCACGAGGTCGGTGGTCGGATAGTAGTAGTCGAGATCCGCCGTTTTCTCCGGCCAGCCGAGCGTCGAGAACGGCCACAGCCACGAACTGAACCACGTGTCGAGCACGTCTTCGTCCTGCTGCAGGTCGTCAAGGACGAGCGCGTCGTTGCCGGTGAGTTCCTTCATCGCCGCGAGCGCGGCCTCGGCGGACTCCTCCACCACGAAGCGCGGTTCTTCCTTCTTCGCCTCGAGATCGGCCTTGAGGTAGTAGGCCGGAATGCGGTGCCCCCACCAGAGCTGGCGGGAAATGCACCAGTCCTGGATGTTCTCCATCCAGTTGAAGTAGATCTTGCTCCAGCGGTCCGGCACGAACTTCACTTCGCCGGACTTCACCGCCGCGATGGCGGGTTCGGCGAGCGGTTTCATCTTCACGAACCACTGCTTCGACAGGCGGCTCTCCACCACCTCGTGGCAGCGGTAGCAGTGCCCGACCTGGTTGTCGTATTCCTCGACGTGGTCGAGGTAGCCCTCGGCCTCGAGGTCGGCGACGAGCGCCTTGCGGCACTCCCAGCGGTCCATGCCCTCGTACTTCGCGCCGGCGAGCGCGTTCATGTGCGCGTCCTCGGTCATGATGTTGATGTTCTCGAGGTTGTGGCGCTTGCCCACGAGGAAGTCGTTGGGATCGTGCGCGGGCGTGATCTTCACGATGCCAGTGCCGAATTCCTTCTCCACGTACATGTCGGAGATGACGGGAATTTCACGGCCGGTGAGCGGCAGAATCACCTTCTTGCCCACGAGATGCGCGTAGCGCTCGTCCTTCGGGTTCACCGCAACGGCCGTGTCGCCCGGCAGGGTCTCGGGACGCGTCGTCGCCACCATCACGTAGTCCTGGTAGG
>JAKSOX010000216.1 GCA_024405335.1 Kiritimatiellia bacterium | reverse complement strand
CGGCGGAACTGGAAGGCGCCAAGTGGATCGGCGAGGGCGGCGAAACGAACGTCGTCTGGAAACGGAAAGAGGCCGAAAAGGCGCTCGGCGTCACCGGGGTCAAGGACCGGATGCTCCAAATCAAATCTCCGCTGCCGAAAAACTGCCTGCGGCTGCGCAAGACGTTCCCGCTCGCGGCGAAAACCGTGAAGTCCGCCAAGGTCGACGTTTCCGGCATGGGGTTCTACGAACTCTGGA
This sequence comes from Kiritimatiellia bacterium, assembly GCA_024405335.1. Lineage (GTDB taxonomy): Bacteria > Verrucomicrobiota > Kiritimatiellia > RFP12 > UBA1067 > UBA1731. The sequence continues at coordinate 3,017 of JAKSOX010000216.1, read as the reverse complement.
TCAACGGACGCAAGGCCGATCCGACGCGCGTCCTCGCGCCCGCGATGAACGGACGGGACGTCGGCGGCGTCTGCGTCGACACCTACGACGTCGCCTCCCTGCTTGACGCCGGCGCGGAGAACACCGTCGGCCTCTGGCTTTCGCCCGGCTATTCCGACGACTTCGCCGATTCCAGCTTCGGCGCGATGTGGCTCGCGCCCCAGCGCGCAATTCTGCGCCTCGACGTCGCCTACGCGGACGGTTCTTCCGAAACGGTCGTCACCGACGGCTCCTGGCAGTCGACGCGCCGGGGGCCGATTCTCCACGCGAGCATCTACAACGGCGAAATCTACGACGCCGCGCGCGAAGACCCCGCCTGGGCGACGCCGCAAGGCAAGGCCGACGGCTGGAAAGGCGTCTGCGTCTTCCCCGACGGTCCCCGTTTCCGCCGCACGGCCCAGCCGCCGATCCGCATGAGCGACCCGCGCCGCCCGGTCGCGATCCGCGAAACCTCGCCCGGCGTCTTCACGGCGGACTTCGGACAAAACCGCGCCGGCTTCGTGCGTCTGCGCGCGAAAGGCCCGAAGGGAACGCGCATCGTGCTCCGCACGAGCGAACTCGTCAAGCCGGACGGCACGATCGACACCTGGACCAACTACCGGGCAAAACCCGTCGACACGTTCATCCTGGCCGGCACCGGCGCGGTCGAGGAATACGTGCCGCGTTTCACCTACCACGGTTTCCGCTACGCCGAAATCACCGGCTGGCCAGGGAAGCCCGCGGCGGACGACCTCGAAGCGTTCGCCGTACACACGGACGTGAAGCCGACGTCCTCCTTCACCTGTTCGGATCCGACGCTGAACTGGCTGCACAACGCCGCCACCTGGTCGATGCTCTCGAACTTCGCCAGCTTCCCCACCGACTGCTGCATGCGCGACGAGCGCACCGCCTGCCGCATGGACTCGCAGGCCTACGAGGACGCCGCCTGCCAGTTCTTCGACATGCGCGCGTACTACGCGAAATGGCTGGACGACGGCGGCATGCCCACCACCGGCAATCCGGACTGGATCGGCGACGTCGTGACGCTGCCGCACCGGCTGTGGCGCTACTACGGAGAGGAAAAGCCCTTCCTCGCCCGCTACCCGGCCGCCAAGTCGTACGTCGACGCCATGCTCGAAACCCATCCCGACGGCATCTTCCGCGAGGGCTTCGGCGACTGGTGCGCGCCGAACGCCGGCAATTGGAAGGACTACTTCAACGACGTCGAAATCGTGAACACGGCGATTTTCTGCAAAATCCTCGCCGACACCGCGGAACTCGCCGCGCGCGCGGGCGCAACGGACGACGCGGCGCGCTATCGCGCGGCGGCGGCGACGACGCGGGCGAACTTCCACAAGACGTTCTACCACCCCGAAACGGCGACCTACGGCGACGGCTCGCAGACGACGGCCATCCTGCCGCTCGCGTTCGGCGTCGTCCCCGACGACTGCCGCGCCGCCGTCGCGGCGGCGCTTCTGAAGCGCATCCGCGGCAAGGACGGCGGAAAGCTCGACACCGGCGTCTACGGCACGCGCTACATCGGCGAAGTGCTGTGCGACCTCGGCGAAGTCGATCTGCTGCTCGAACTCTATTCGCAGCCGGAGTACCCCGGCTACGGCTTCCTGCGCGCGCAAGGCGCCACGACGCTGTGGGAACAGTGGGCTCCCCGGGGATGGATGCATTCGCACAACCACGCCATGTTCGCGGGCGGCGCGAGCTGGCTGTACACGCACCTCGCGGGCATCCGCCCGGCGAAACCGGGATACGCGGAAATTCTCCTGAAGCCGCTATTCCCGGCGAAACTGACGTCGCTACGGGCGACGCGCCTGACGCCCCAAGGCGAGGTCGTCGTCGACTGGCGGCGCGAAAACGGCGGCATTCTCCTCGACGTGACGGCGCCCGCGAAGACGCCAACGCGGCTGGAACTGCCGGACGGTCGCGTTCTGCCCGTTGCCGGGCGGCTGCGGCTGACCATCGGCGGCAACGGTCTTGCCGCCGATTAGCCCCGCGGCCTTACACCTCTTCGCGAGGCCGACGCGCCGTGACGAGCCAATGCGGCATTGGCGGCGGAACGGGCCGCGTTTCGCCCGGAACCAATCCGGCGGCGGCGAGATACTCCTTCAATTCCACGTCGGAAAACACCCAGCCGTTCGCCGTGGTGATGGCCATGTTCACGGCGAATAGCGCGGAAAATTTCGGCGCGGCGTGCGTCTCGTCCGTCATCATGTCGAGCACGAGGACCCGTCCACCCGGCTTGAGCGCGCGACGCGCCCGTTTCAGCACGTCCACGATCGCCTCGGGCGACTCCTGGTGAAGTGCGCCGAAGATGGTGACGGCGTCGTACGCTTCGCGTTCGTATTCGTCCGAATGGTAGTCGCCCGCGCGGCATTCGATGCGGTCCGCAAGACCGAACTTCTCCACGTAGCCGCGCGCCTCGGCGGAAATGGCCGGCAGATCCACGGTGACGCACGTCATCGCGGGATTCGCCTGGCACATGAGAATCGCATACGCGCCGGGTCCGCCCGCGAGATCGAGCACGCGCCCCGAAAGCGTCCCCAGCATCGGCACCACCGTGCGGCCGATTCCCGTTGCGCGTCCGAACATCGCCGCCGCGAACGCCTTCGTGCGCGTGGCGTCCTCGCCCAAATGGATTTCGGGCCGTTCGGCCGGCTTGCCCGTCTTGACGAATTCGCCGAGCCGCCCCCAGGCGGGGTACACGTCGCGGTTGTAGCGGATCGCCTTGGTCAGATCCGCCGGCCCGCCCGGCACGAGCGCCATCTTGCCTGCCGCCGTGTTGGCATAGCGCCCGTCGCGCTTCTCGAGAAGCTCCTCCGCCACGCAGGCGTCTAGCAGCAACCGCAAGCCGCGCACGTCCGAACCGGTGGCCGCAGCCAACGCGTCGAGCGAACCGTCCGTCCGCTCCACGGCGGCGAACACGCCCGCGTCGATGGCCGCGAAAAGCACGGCGCTCCCGTAGAACGCGCTCGCCAAATCAACGA
>JAKSOX010000215.1 GCA_024405335.1 Kiritimatiellia bacterium | reverse complement strand
GTCCTTGTAGAACGGCGAACGCGCGAACGCCTCGGCGCTCTTCGGGCAGTCCGCCACGTAGCGGGCCTTGCATTCGCGGCGCTGGAACTTCCGGTAGCAGTTGTTCAGGATCTCGTCGCGGATCAGCTTGCCGCCCTCCCAGTCGCGCAGACGGAAGAGGTCGAGCGACGTCGTGCGCAGCGCGCGCAGGCGCAGCAGCGCGTTGGTGCCGGCCGGCGTGCCCTTGATCGCCTCGTCGAAGCCCTTGATGCCCTTCTCGATCACGGCGATCTGCCGGAGGAGCGCGTTCGTCTCCGCCGGCTTGCAGCCGAAGGAGAGCCGCTCGCGCAGCTTCCTGGCGCAGAGCTTGCGGTCGCCCGACGCCATCGCGAGACGCGCCTCGGCGCTCGCCCATTGGACGCCGTTCTTCGGCCAGGTCTTTTTGCCCAACGCCAGGAGTTCGGCGGCGAACGCGTTGTCGGCGTTGACGATGGCGCCGTCGACGGCCTTCATGATTTGGCCGAAGTCGAGCTTGGCGCCCGGCGCGAAGTACTCGGCGCGGGCCTGCGCACGCCATTCGTTGTACTGCGTGTCGCCGGTGTGGTGCATGATGTGGTACTGGAATCCGCCCGTGTAGAGCGGCGCCGTGATCTTGGCGGCGGCGGTGAGCGCGGCAGCCGCCGCACATGCGAAAACGAAAAGCCTGTTCATCACTTCGCCTCCTTCATGAGGTCGTTCATCTTGAGAATGTAGTTGACGCACTCCTTGCGGAACGTGTCGGGATCGCCGCGATAGCCGTCCCAGTGGGCGACGTACGCGAGCGCGGCGCGGGCGAGGTGGTAGGCGTCGGGCGCGCTGAAGCGGCACTTGAGCGCCTTGAACGCGGTCTGCTTCAGCAGCGTCGCGTAGCGGATGTCGTCCATGCCTTCGCGCACGCCCTCCCAGGCGAGCGTGTCGATCACGTCGTCCGCCGTGGCGTAGACGATGATGAGGCCGCGCATGTTCGGCTCGTAGGGCACGGCGAAGTCGTTCCAGTTGCTGCGGTACCAGCAGTAGTTGGCCGACACGTCGTAGCCGGCCTTCCATGCCGAGATGCCGTGGACGCGGCGCATGTAGTCGGGCGACTCGGGGCCGCAGTGCGGGTTCGCGTACCAGCCGCAGATGCCGTCCGGGTTCATCTGGTGGAACTTGCGGACGTTCTCCGCGCGGCTCTCGACGGGCATGCCGGGCTGGATGAAGAAGTCGAGGTCGCACAGGAACTCGTTGTAGTTGAACGAGGTCACCATCGTGTTGAGGTCCGCTTCGTGCGCCGCGCGCCAGTTGTTGCGCTCGCACTTGACGGACCACAGCGGCCCCTCGTCCTGACCGTAGCTGTACGCCTGGAAGTCCTCGCCGAACACCTTGCGCGCGGCCGTCATCTTGGCCGCGTAGTCCGCGCGGACCTTGTCCATCGCGGCCTTGGTCTTCTCGTCCGCCGGGAAGCCCGTAGCCCGCCCGCAGCCGTCGATGCCGGAGAAGCACGGGCTCACGTTGAGCCCCCACTCCTTCGCCTGCTGGAGCTGCTTGGCGAGATCCGCCTCGTTCGTGCTGATGCTCGGGAAGCCCATCGGGTTCTTGGCGTTGTGCGCCGCGAGGTTCTTGTTCACCTTCGGGAACCGCGAATTGGAGCAGTACATGCACAGGTAGAAGCCCTTGTCGGGATTGTAGTCCGTCTTGGGCTCGGGCAGGTCCAGCGGCAGCACCCTCAGGCGCATCGGGATCTTCGCGAGTTCGCCGCGCTTGGCCTTCACCGTGATCGTGCCGCGGTAGACGCCGCCGGCCGCGCCTTTCGGCACGTGGATCGTGGCGAGTATCTGCTTGAACTCGTGCTTGTTCAGCGCGAACGGACGGATCGTGTCCGCATCGTGGATCATGTGCGTGCAGAGCGCCTGGCCGTCGAAGCGGTAGTCCGTGACCTCGAAGCGCGCGCTCATCCACTGCCAGTAGCCGCCGTTCAGGCCGGGCGTGTCGTAGCGGACGAAGTAGTCTTTCGTGTCGTCGTCCACGCGGATGAGGTTTTCGTCGTGCAGGATGAGTTCCGGCACGGGTTGCGGGTTGTCGTTGTCGTGGAAATACCCGTACCACGCGCTGCCGCCCTGATACCAGATCTTCACCACGGTGAAATCGATCGCGGAGGCGGGAATCGTGCCTTGCTTGCCCACGAGGTCGGAAGCGACGATTTCCACCTTGTCTTCGTCCTGGTACGGGAAGAACTGGACGGAGGCCGGCTCGTATTCGTCGCGCGCGGCCACCCACGACACGTCGCCGAACGGACGGCCGTCCACGGGATACGTGCCGGAGAGGCGCTTCAGCGCGCCCATGGCCGGCACCACGTAGTACGCGAGTTTCGCGCCCTGCTGCTTCGCCGCCGCGGCGTCTTTCGCCACTTTTTCGGCATTGGCCCGCTCTTGGGCGGGATCGAGTTTGTACCGCTGGCGGAACGTCGCGGGAGATTCGCCCCCGGCGATCGCGCAAGCGCATGCGCTGACGGCAACTGCCGCCATTACCGATTTCACGTTCATTTTCACCCCTTTCGCGTGCGGTCGACCGCGACCGCCTCCAAAAGAACCAATGCCCTGTTCGTCCAACCGTTCAATGTTTTCTCCAAACGCATTCTTCACGGCTCAAGCCGGAAACCGAGCGCGCCGAGACGCGCGTTGAGCGCCTCCTTGCGCACGGCGAAATCCGGTGCGCCGACCGACGGCAACTCGTCCACGAGCTGCGCCCGGTAGGAGCATTCCATTTCCTGGCGGCGCAGAAAAAGCTCCAGTATCTCGCGCGCGGAATTGCCGTTGCGGCGGTACAGCGCGGCTTCCTCCTTGAGACCGGTCACGACGCGCTTCAATTCGACGGCTTCCGGAGAATCCGCCGGCTCCACCACCAGCGCGGCCGCCAGCGCGGCCGCCAAGTCGGCGCGGAACGCTTCCGCGTCGACGTCCTCCGGCGGCGGATCGCCGGGCACCGCGAAACCGGCCAGCACGCGCTCCGCCGGACGGGGCAGCACGGCGGCCAAATCAAGCGCGGCCAAATCGACGGGATGCCGCGGCGAGGCGGGTGCGCGTTCGCCCACGCGCGGCGCGGCCGTCTCCGACACGTCGGCGGAACGCGGCGGCGGAACGCTCCGCGGCCGCACGAAGAAAAACCACGTCGCGCCGGCCGCCAACGCCGCCGTCGCCGACACGAGCGCCGCCACCGTCCGGCCGCGCAAACGGCGTTCGAGCGACGCCTGGTCTTTTGGTTCCACCTTGTACGCGCGAACGCCTTCCGCGCGCAAGGAAGAATACACGGCTTCCTTGTCGCGGGCGGAGCGCTCTCCGA
>JAKSOX010000214.1 GCA_024405335.1 Kiritimatiellia bacterium | reverse complement strand
CTCGTGCGCGCGCGCGGCAAGCGGCCGATGTTCTGGGGCGACATCGTGCTCAAGCACCCGGAACTCGTTCCGCGCCTGCCCAAGGACGCGATCGCGCTCGACTGGGGCTACGAAGGAAACCATCCCTTCATGAAGGAGGCGGAGCGGTTCGCGAAAGCCGGACTTGAATTCTACGTGTGCCCGGGCACGAGCGCGTGGAATTCGCTGTGCGGACGCGTGGAGAACATGCGCGAGAACATGGCCGCCGCGGAAGCGGGCGGACGCGCGTTCGGCGCGAAGGGTTTCCTCGTGACGGACTGGGGCGACGGCGGCCACTGGCAACCGCTCGCGGCGTCGCTGCCCGGGCTCGTGCTCGGCGGGTGGACCGCCGAATCGGGCGCCACCGCCACGCGCATGAACCTCGAGGAAACGCTCGACGCGATCATGGGCGTGCCGCTGGGCGGCGTTCTGCTCAAACTCGGCACGCTCTACCTGCGCGGCGGCGCGTTGCGCGCGAACGCGTCGGAACTCTTCCGCATACTCGCCGAAGACCGCGGCTACTCGCGCCATCCCGGGCTCACGGACGCGGTGCTCGCGGAGATTTCCGCGGTGGCGGACGCTTGCCGCCACGAAGCCACGAAATACTGCGGACTCGCATATCCGAATGCGTGGGCGGAGGAGATCGCGTACATGGCGTCGCTCGTGGAGACGGCGTGCCATCGGCGCGACGCGGGGCGCTTGAAGCATTTGCGCGAAGAACACGTGCACGTGTGGAAACTGCGCAACCGCGAGGGCGGTCTCGCCGATTCCCTGGCGAAACTCCCGCGTTTCTGAATGTCGCAAAGGTTGTTCAAGGAGTTGTTTGCATGAAGAAGATCCGGCTTGAAGGCGTAGAAGGAAAAGTGGTGGTGGTGACGGGCGCGGCTGGCGTGTTGTGTTCGTCCGTCGTCGAAGACCTGCTGCGCCACGGCGCGAAGGTCGCGCTCGTGGGGCGGACGCGGGCGAAGCTCGAAAAGCTGGCGAAGTCGCTCGCGCGCAAGGGTTTGACCGACACGCTCGTGTGCGTCGCGGACGTCCTCGACCGCGACGCGCTCGAAGCGGCGAAGACCGCCGTCCTCAAGAAGTGGCGGCGCGTCGACGCGCTCGTCAACGGCGCCGGCGGCAACCATCCGAAGGGAACGACGCCGGCCGAACGGCTGACGAAGGATACGAAACTCGAAGATTCGTTCTTCGGGCTTGGCGTGGAGGGTTTCGATTCCGTGAACCGGCTGAACCTCGTGGGGACGGTTCTGCCGTGCCAGGTGTTCTGCCGGGAGATGCTCAAGCGCGGCGGCGCGGTGCTGAATTTCTGCTCGATGGCGGCCTACCAGCCGCTCACCAAGGTGGCGGCCTACGGCGCGGCGAAGGCGGGCGTCAAGAATTTCACCGAGTTCCTTGCGACGCATTTGGCGCCGGCGGGCGTCCGCGTGAACGCGGTCGCGCCGGGATTTTTCATCACGGACCAGAACCGTTTCCTGATGCTGGAGAAGGACGGCAAGACGTTGACCGCGCGCGGCAACAAGGTGATCGCCAAGACGCCGATGCGGAAGTTCGGGCGGCCGTCCGACTTGCATGGCGCGGTGCGTTTCCTGCTTTCGGACGAGGCGGGTTTCGTCACTGGCGTCACGTTGCCCGTGGACGGCGGATTCGTGTGCTGTTCAGGCGTTTGACGCATACGGCGACAGACCGGACCGGATCACTTTCTTGTTGGTGGAAGCGGCGGGTTTTGGTACAATGTGTCCCGTTTGAACCGCATATTTTAGACACGCATCGGAAACGCCATGAAAACATATCTCGCCATTGACATAGGGGCTTCCTCCGGACGCCACATCCGCGCCACGCTTGAAAACGGCAAAATCGTCACCGAAGAGGTCTACCGTTTCGACAACGCGCAGGTCCGCAAAAACGGGCACGATTGCTGGGACGTGGAGGCCCTCGCGCGCCACGTGGTCGCCGGCGTGAAGGCGGCCGGCAAGGTCGACTACGTGGGCATCGACACCTGGGGCGTCGACTTCGTGCTGCTGGACGAAAAGAACGAAATCGTGGGCGACACGGTCGCCTACCGCGACGCCCGCACCACGGGCATGGACGAAGCGGTGAACGCCGTGGTGCCGTTTGCGGACCTCTACGCGAAGACCGGCATCCAGAAGGCGATCTTCAACACGGTGTACCAGCTCGCCGCGCTCAAGAAGGAGCATCCCGAGCAGCTCGAGAAGGCCGCGCGGATGCTGCTCGTGCCGGACTACCTGAACTTCCGGCTGACGGGCGTCCTTGCCAACGAATACACCGACGCCTCCACCTCCGCGCTCGTGAACGCGCGCACGAAGGACTGGGACTGGGACGTGATCGACGCCCTGGGCTTCCCGCGCCGGATTTTCCATCCGCTCACGCCGGCCGGCACGGTGCTCGGTCCGCTCGCGCCCGCCGTGCGCGACGAAGTCGGTTTCGACGCCCAGGTGGTGGCGCCGGCCACGCACGACACGGGCAGCGCGTATCTCGCGGTTCCCGCGCGCGACGAAAACACGATCTACCTGTCGTCCGGAACGTGGAGTCTCATCGGCGTCGAAAACCCCGAGCCGATCACCACGCCAGAATCGCAGGCGGCCAACTTCTCGAACGAGGGCGGCTGGCATTACCGCTACCGCTTCCTGAAGAACATCATGGGGCTGTGGATGATCCAGTCCATCCGCCGCGAGCTGAACGGCGTGGACTACGTGGAGGGCAAGGCGAAGGGCGCGGATCCCGCGGCGCTCGGCGTGGCCGACTGGGAGAAGGGGCGCAAGTACTCGTTCGCCGACCTCGAAGCCGCCGCCCGCGCGGCGTCCGGCTTCGCGACGCGCGTCAACTGTTCGGACCGCCGGTTCTTCGCGCCGGACTCGATGATCGCCGAAGTCGTCGCCGCCTGCGGCGAGGCGGGCGCGAAACCCGCGACCGTGGGCGAACTCGTCCAGTGCGTGTACGCGTCGCTCGCCGAAAACTACGCGCGCGAAGCGAAGGCGCTCGCGGCGCTCACCGGCAAAACCTACACCTCGCTCAACGTCGTGGGCGGCGGTTCGAAGGACGGCTACCTGAACGAACTCACCAAGCGGGCCACCGGACTCGACGTGTTCGCGGGTCCGACCGAAGGCACCGCCATCGGCAACCTGGTGGTGCAGATGATCGCCGCCGGCGAATTCAAGGACCTTCCCGAAGCGCGCGAGGCGATCCGCCGTTCCTTCGACGTGAAACCGGTGCTCTGAACATGGCCGAACAAACGCTTGAAAACGTCCGGAACTTCTGCATCATCGCCCACGTCGACCACGGCAAGACGACGCTGTCGGACCGCATTCTCGAACTGACGCACGCGATTTCCGCGCGCGAACTCAA
>JAKSOX010000213.1 GCA_024405335.1 Kiritimatiellia bacterium | reverse complement strand
AGCACCTCGCCCGCGGCCGAATACCACACGGCGCTCTGCCCGGGCGCGACGCCGAGAACGCCTTCCGCGAGCGTGCAGCGGTCGCCCGAGACCACGCACGCCGCGGGACGCGCCGCCGAGCGCACCTTCACGAAGCACTCGCCTTCGAAAGCGCCCACGCGGTCCCGCACGGAAAACGCCGCGCAAAGCGCCGCCGCGCGCGGCCCCACCACCACTTCGTTCCGCGCCGCGTCGATCCGCGTGACGTAGAACGGAGTGCCGCCGCCGATGCCGAGCCCCTTGCGCTGCCCCACCGTGTAGCGCCAAAAGCCCGCGTGCCGCCCGAGCACCCTTCCAGACGCGTCCACCACGTCGCCCGGACGGTCCGCGGCGCCCACCACGTCGCGCGCCGCGCCCGCGCAGAAGTCCTGCGAATCGACGCGGTCCGCCGCCTCGAAACCGTGCGCGCGCGCGATCTCGCGCACCTCGGCTTTCAGCAACCCGCCCAACGGGAAAAGCACGCGGCGCAGCGTCTCGCGCGGCACGCGGTGGAGAAAGTAGCTCTGGTCCTTCGCGAGATCCCTGGCCGCGAAGAGCCGCCCGTCCTCCGTGCGCGCGTAGTGGCCAGTGGCGAGGAAATCGCAGGCGATTCCCGCCGCGCGGACCGCTTCGGGAAAGCGGCCGAACTTCACGAGCTGGTTGCACCGCACGCACGGATTCGGCGTTTCGCCCGCCAGATACGTGGCGCGGAAATGGTCGAGCACGTCGCGCCGGTACGCTTCGGACAAATCGAACTCGCGGAACGGAATCCCGAGCCGGGCGGCGATTCGCCCGGCGTCGGCGGCGTTTTGCGCGTCCGTCGCGAGCCCGAGCGCCATCGTCACGCCCGTCACCGCGAAACCCGCGTCGCGCAGAAGCAGCGCCGCCACCGCGGAGTCGACGCCGCCGGAAAGCCCCACCGCGACCGATTTCTGCCCCGCGCCGTCCATCCCGATCAACCCGGGAGACGCAAACCGCCGTCCACCACGATGTTCGCCCCGGTGATGTACCGGCCCGCGTCGGAAGCCAGCAAAAGCGCCGCGCCGGCCGCGTCGTCCGCCTCGGCGGCGAAATGCAGCGGTATCGCGTTGAACACCTTTTCCGCGTAGACGGGATTGGAAAGCGCCGCCGCGTTGCGGTCGGTCGCGAACACTCCGGGACACAGGTTGTTCACGGTGATGCCGTCGCGCGCGACCTGCCGGGCCACGTTGCGCACGAGGTTCTCCTGCGCGGACTTGCTCGCCGCGTACACTGGCATTTCGGGGTGCGGACGGAACTCCTGCACGCTGCCCACCGTGATCAGACGCCCCCAATGCCGCGCCTTCATGTGCGGATACACGGCCTGGAACATCTGCAAGGTAGCGTTGAAATTCACCTGCATCTGCTTCTGCATCGTCTCCAGCGGCACTTCCCACCACTTGAGGTTGGACTGCACGGAGGCGTTGCACACCAGGACGTCCACGTCGCGCGGGCAGACGTTTTCCACGCTTTCGGGATCCGACAGGTCGAACGGCAGGGGATAGCTTTCGGGCGAAAGTTCCTGCACGTCCTCCAGCGTTTCCTCGAGCGCCGCGCTGGGCTTGGAACCGTGCACTATCACCTTGGCGCCGAACTCGGCGAATCCCAACGCGATGGCGCGCCCGATGCCGCGGGCGCTGCCCGTCACGAACGCCGTCTTGCCCGACAAATCGAATTTTTCGCTCAGCATGGCGCGCTCCGTGCGTGGCGTCCGCTCACTTCTTCGCCGGCGCCTTGGCCTTCGCGGGCGCCTTGGTTTCCGCCGGCGCCTTGGCCTTCGCGTCGTCATCGTCGTCCGCGTCGTCGTCCGCGTCGTCGTCGTCCTCGTCGTCCGACGCGGACATGGCCACCGTCATCTGGTAGGAGACGCCCGCCTGGACCAACGCGGCGATGCCGCGGATTTCGCCGTAGGAAATGCGCAGCGCGCCCTCGACGCGCGCCGGGGAAACGGCCGACCAAATGCCGATGCCGGCGTCGCCCGTGTCCGGCAGCTGGTTGAGGATCGGCTCGTACGGAGCGATTTGCGCGGGCTCGAATCCGCGCTTGATCACGCCCAGCGCGAGGTTGCGCACGATCGTGTAGAAGCTCGCGAACGAGACGCACGTGAGATCCTTGCGGCCGACGGCCTCGGGAATGCTCTTCGCGAGCTTCCGCGCCGCGCGGCCCGTCGACTTGCCGTCCTTGAAATCGGCGCCCGCGAGCGTCGACTCGACCACGTCGCCCTTCACGCGCATCGTCAGCGCGGCCGACTTGCCGCCGAGAATCGCCTGCACGACCTTGAGCGCCGCCTTGGCCTCGGCGGGATCGTCCACTTCGGCGGCCTTCACGGCCTTGGCCGCGTCGAGCGCGACGTCGAGATTGCCGTCCGAATGCCTGAAATCGACGAACGCCGTTTCGTTGGGATACGCCTTGCGGACCTCGGCGAAGAACGCCGCGCATTCGGCGGCGACGTCGCTGCAGAACTTGGCGCATTTCGCCGAACCGGAACCGGCGACGTGGTATTTGAAGCGGCCTTCGGCGTCCGTCGCCGCGTAGGCCGTGGACCGCAGACCCGCGAAATCGTCCGGCATCTTCTCGATCAGATTGCGCAGTCCCTTTTCGGCGGCCGCGATCAGCGCCTTGGACTTGGCGTCGTCCGCCGCCTTGACCAACTGCGGGAACACGCCGTCCTTCTTCCCGAAGAGCGCGTCCGTCAACGCTTTGCGCTCTTTTTCGGACACCGCAGGCAGACCGAGGTCGTTCTGGACGGCGAACGCGTGTGCGTTGTCCGGCACGTCCTTGAACGCCAGCTGCGCGGCGGAAAGTTTCGCCGCCTTGCTTTTGGCCAGCGCGCCGTCCTTGGCGGGCGTGACGGCGAACGTGACGCCGATTCCCGCGGCGGTGGTCTCGATCGCCGCCGTCGCGTCGTCGAAATAGGCGAGCGCGTCCAAGTCGCAGCACTGGTCCTTGGCGGCTTCCTCGGCGATGCGCTTTTCGAGCGCGCGCTTGCACGCGGCGGAAAGCCACACGCGCGCGAGTTCGTTCGGCGCGAGCGGATGCGCCGCCAGCGCGGCTGCTCCCTTCACGACGCGCGGCGCGGGGTTGGACGCGAGCAGGTCGATCGCGAAAAGCTTCCCGGCGGGCACGCCCTTCACCGCGCCCATGATCATGGGGCCGGCCATCGGATTGCCGATTTCGTTCGAGAGCTTCTGGGCCGCCGCCGTGAGCGCCTTGCGATCCGCCACGCGCCAGTACAAATTCACGTCCTCGGCCGCGAACAATCCGCCCGCCGCCAACACCGCCGCCAACAACAACGTTTTCTTCATTTTGCGTCCTTTCTTCGCAGTCCCGTAAAATAAGACTTCAACGCCCGTATGTTACCACAACGGAGGGGAAAAAGGGAAGCGAAAAGTTTCGCCGAC
>JAKSOX010000212.1 GCA_024405335.1 Kiritimatiellia bacterium | reverse complement strand
CGGCGATGGGCGGTAGGGCGCAGACTCCGGCTGCGCCGTGGGCGGCGAAATGCGGCGCGGCTGGAATCCGCGCCCGACCGCGCTGGCGTCCTGCCCGCTTCGCTCCGCGAAGCGTGGGAAATGCCACGTGCCATCAGAGCGCCAAGGCGGGGACGGAGCGGCGCGCGAAAGAGCAAAGGTTTGGAAGGTTTGGGATGTTTGGAAGTTTGGGAGGTTTCCAAACAGCGAAGCGCCAAACATTCCAAACAGCGAAGCGCGTCCCGGTTGCCGACACGCGAAGACAAAGCGGGCGGCGGTTCTGAGCCGAAGCGTACGGTTGGTCCGTCGTTCGCCGCAGACGGGAAAGCAGAAGCAAGGCAAGGGTCGGCGGATTGCGGCGCGTTTCAGCCGAAAAGCCAAGCGCCGACGCGCGGAACGCGGCGGCCGGCCAACGACACGAGCGACGCCGCCGCGAACGTCGTCAACCCGAGCGACACGATCGCGACGGGCGTGGGGAGGTGCGCTTTGAAATGCGGCAGCAACGTCAGGAGAATCGTCATGTGCACGAGATAGGTTCCGTAGCTCGCCTTGGAAAGCGGCAGCACGAGACGCCGATAAAGCCGGCCGGCGCCGGCAAACGTCCGGAAAACCATGAACCAGCCGACGACCGCCAACGCCACGAACGTCGAGCAGTATTCCAGCGTCAGTTCGAAATCGACGGTGCACGCGTAAGGCGCGTCGAAGGGGAACCGCCCGCCGAAGCGGAAATAGAACCCGAAAGCCATTCCGGCCGAACCCGCGCACAGAAGCGGCAAAGCCCGCTTGAGCGTCTCGCGGAGGGAAAGCGCGCGCGCGAAACGGCGGAAATAAAGCCCCAGCAGCACGTAGCCGACGAACCCGCTGACGTAATGGAACGTTCCGAATGGATTCCACGGGGCCTCGCCCCAAAGCTGGGGAACGACGCCGAACCCGGGTTCCCCGAAAAGCACGACCGACAGTTTACGGGCGAACGGCAGCAGCGTCGTCGCCAGCCAAACCAGAATCCAGCCGCGGAGTTCGCGTTCGCCCACGCGCTCCGCCCACGGCGACAGCAGCGGCATCAGGACGTACAGCCCCAACAGCATCGGGACGAACCAGAGATGGCCGCCGGCGTCGGGGAAGTTGAAGAGAATCCGGTGGAGCGGCGACCCGTAGACGAGCGAATAGTAGCCGCACCACAGCACGTACGGCAGTCCGACGCGCGTCAACCGCCGGCGGAAGAAATCCCCCGTCGAACCGCGCACCGGGAAAAGCAAATACGCCGACGTCATGACGAACAGCGGCACGCAGGAACGGCAGACCATCTCGACCATCGCGACCCAAAACGCGTCCGCGGCCGAGGCGACCTGGCAACGGCCCTCGTCGCCGATGTAATACGGTTCGCAGCAATGGATCATCACCACCATCAAACAGGCGACGACGCGCAGATAGTCCAAAAACACGCAACGTCCGGCGGTCTCGCCTTTTCCGTCGGCCGCGGCCAACGCTTTTTCAGTTCGCTCCATGTCCTTCGCCCCCCGTTTTCGTTTGAAACCCGATCGCCGGCGGCCGGACCGCCCGGCAGTTGCCGCACGCGCCAAGCGGATTTTCCGCCGCCGCCACGAGCGCGCGGAAGTCGCATCCGAAATCGCGCACGTTCCCGCACGGCGTCTCCACGAAGCCGCACGTCTGCAGCCGCCCGACGTGCGACAAAAACGCGAAACCGCGCCCGCCGATGCACGTGCCCGCCTGCGGACAGCACGTGCACTTGATTTTCCCGGCCGCGCGCCGCGCCTCCGTTCGCGCGAGGAACGCCGCCACCTCCGCATCCGAAAGCACCGCGTCGTCCAACGCCCTGCCGCGTCCCACCGGCACCAGGAAAAACGCGTCCACGCGCGTCGCGCCGCGCGCGATCGCCATTTCGTAGATCGCCTCGAAATCGGCGGCGTTCAGCTTCGACAGCGTGACGTTCGCCTGGAACGGCAGCCCGGCTTCCCGCGCCGCCGCCATCGCGCGCGCCACGGCGTCGAAAGCGCCGGACACGCCGCGGAACGCGTCGTGCCGCGCCGCGTCCGCGCCGTCGAGCGAAAACGACGCCGCCATCGCGCCCGCCTCCTTGAGTTCGCGCAGCCGCGCCGGCGTCGCCAGCAGTCCGCACGGCGCGATCGCGCTGCGAAGCCCCTTCGCAGTCGCGCGGCGGACGAGCTCCACGAGATCCGGGCGCGTCATCGGTTCGCCGCCCGTCCAGATGACCATCGGACCCTTGCCGCCAGCCGCGAGCGAATCGACCACGCGGAAGCATTCCTCCGTGGAAAGTTCGTCCGCGAACGGAGCGTCGGCCGCGCCGGCGCGGCAATGCCGGCAGCGCATCGGGCAGCGCCGCGTCACTTCCCACGCCAGCACGCGCGGCATCTGGAACGGCGTCGCGTCCACGTCACTTCCGCTCGAAGAGCGTCTCCAGTTCCGCCAGCGACTTCCCCTTCGTCTCGGGGATGAAGAACGACACGGCGAAATACAGCACGCCGTTGACCGCGAAGAAGAAGAACATGCTGCTCCAGCCCCAGTTCTCGACCCACGGGCGGAACGTCGAAGCGAGTCCGCAGGCCACCAGCTGGTTCATGAAAAGCGCGATCGCCATGCCGTTGGCGCGGATGCGCTCGGGCATCAGTTCCGAAAGGACCAGCCACACGCAAATGCCCGGACCGATCGCGTAGAAGCAGTACATGAAGAAAAAGAGGACGAGCGTGACCAGACCGGTGAAATTCCCCGCCGCGACGCCGAAGCGTTCGATCGCGAGAAACACGCCGCCGATCGCGAAAAGCCCCGCCGCCATGCCGCCGGTGCCGAGTTTCAGCAGCCAGGTGCGGCCCTTGCGGTCGATGAGCGCCGCGGCCGCCACCGTCATGAAGATGTTCGTGAGCTTCACGACCAGCTGGCCGTAGTTGGCGAGAATGCCGCTGAAGCCGGCCTTGTGCAGAATCGAAACGAGATAGCTCGTGAACGAGCTCATCCCCGTGGTTTTGTTGAGCGTCAGCACGAGGCAGGCGAGCAGGAACGGAACGACGTAACGCCGCCGCAGCAGCGACGATTCCGGACCGTCCGCGCGCCGGACGCCCCCGCGCGCGTTCGCGGCGGCGGTTCGCCGGTTCGCCTCCCACACGGGACTTTCCTTCAGCTTGAACGAGCCGGCGAACAAAACCGCCGTCGGCGCCAGCGTCCACCAGAAGTTCGCGCGCCAGGCGGAAACCATCTTCGCGGCCGACATGCCCGCCGCGTCCGCCGCGCCCAGAACGCTCGCCACCAGGCATCCCGCCCCCGCGGCGACGACGAGGCCGACCCCGAGAAAGGTCTGGAACACGCCCGTGCCGCGCCCGCGGATTTCTGGCGGCAGCGTCTCCGTGAGGTACATCGGCATCGCCACGGCCATGTAGCCGGCGCTC
>JAKSOX010000211.1 GCA_024405335.1 Kiritimatiellia bacterium | reverse complement strand
GCAGCCGGAGTCTGCGCCCGACCGCATTCCGCCGCCGCTTCTCCGCGTGATTTCCACAAACATCCCAAACCTTCCAAACCTCCCAAACATCCCAAACATCCCAAACCTCCCAAACCTCCCAAACCTTCCAAACCTTCCAAACCTCCAATCTGTGACACGCACGTCATTCGAGAGATCGAAGACCCGCTTTCCCAATGCCTTCCGTGTCCCGCGGAGCGGGTTTCCGTGCTTTCCGTGGTCCCCAAATCGGCGCGGCGCAAAAAATGGTAAACTCCAGTTGCGATTTGCCTTGCCATGGGCGAAAAAATAGTGTAACCTTTCCCATCGTTGTCCGTATACTGGATGCAAGTCAATCTTGAATTTCACCGAGACACGAGGAGGTGCGACATGGGCGGAATGAACTTGAACAATCTTGGCGCGGGCGTCGGCGCGGGCGTGCCGCTTGGAAACGGCGTCGTCCTGGACACGCCCGTCGCGCCGTCCGGCGGCAACCCCGCCGCGCGGCCCCTTCCCGTTTTGAACGGTGAAAACGTGAAAGTCGTCGTCCCCACCGCGGCGGAGCAGATGATCCGGCAGGCCGCCTACGAAACGGCCCAGAACACGATCAAGAACCTGTGCGACACGCCGGAGGAATCCGCCGCCAAGCAGGAACGGGCGAAGGAAGAGCGCGACAAGGAGATCGCCGAAGAGGAGATCGACAAGCAGGTGCAGGAGCAGAAGATGCGCGACGAAATCGCCACGGAAAAACAGGAAAAGGTGTGAGGGTCTGGCAATGGTCACGCTGAACGATTTCCGCAGGGCGGTAGGCATGGCGATTCGCGCCGACGAGGCGGGGAGCGCCAAGCCCAAATCCACGATCATCAAATTGGAGGGGGGCGATCCCGTCGCGAACGTGCGCATGCGCCAGCAGCTCGTCGAGGCGTTGAGTTCCCGGGGATTGCCCAAGGACTACATTTTCGCGGTGCGGCTGCAGCTGGGATTGGACACGGCCGAAATCGACCGCATCGCGTCGCAGCCGCTGAGCAAGCGTGAAATCGTGGAGGTCATCGCGGGCGTCGAGAGCTACGAAAAGGCGATCAACAGCGTGGGCGACGCCTTCGTCGCCAAGGCGCAGGCGGTCGTGGAGCAGAGCGCGAAAGGCCAGTTGTCGCGTTCGCTGGAAGAGGTGATGGCGGATTTCCAGACGCAACTTGCGGCGCTTGGAGAAGAATGCGGCAAGGCGCAAGGCGACCGCCAGATGAAGAAGGTGATGTCGGTCTTCTGCAAAGCGCTCCAGGCGCGCGCCGACGAGGCCATGGCGAAGGCCATGAACATGATCGAAACGGCCGAACCAGAAGACGCCCAGGCCGTGGCGTCGGCGGTGCGGGACACCATTCGCCATCTGCGCGAACTGACGGCTTTGGCCGAGCAGGCGCGGAGCGATCCGTCGTTCGATTTCGACTTGACGCGAATCAGGTGGCCGAAGGCGCCGGATTTCAGCGCCTGGGAGAAGTGCGTCGCGAACCGCGCCGAAGCGCGGAAGAACGAGGCGAAGCGCCAGGCCAAGGCCGCCGCGAAACCCGGCAAGGGGGCGGCCGCGGCCCGGGTCGCCGACATCCGGGAGGACGCGGAAATCCTGATGGCGAAGCTGCGCGCCATTGCCGGGCAGCCCGAAAAAAGCAAGCGCGTCCCCCGCACGGGAACCACGACCGACATCGCGTTGGCGTTGTTCGAGGACACGATGGAGACGCTGACGCTGGTCCGGAAAGAGGCGGAACGCCACGAGGTCGAAGCCCGGGTGCAGGGCTTCCGCAAGCGGCTTTCCGAACGCATGGGATTCGGGGCGGACAACGTCACCATCAAGGTGTGACGCGTTCCGGAAGGTTGCCATGGCGTTGGGCGAAACGCTGTCCGCCGGCCTGGTCGACGCATATCTGGCGCGCATCGGCCACGCGGGCGACCGCGCGCCGACGCGCGAGAACCTCGCGGCGCTCCAGAAGGCCCACCTGCTCGCCGTTCCCTACGAAAACCTGAACGCCTACTTCAACCGTCCTTCGACGTTGGCGCTGGACGTGCTGTACGACCAGATCGTGACGCGCCGCCGCGGCGGATACTGTTTCGAGCTGAACGGGCTGTTCGCGCCGCTGCTGCGCGCGCTCGGCTATTCCGTGCGCGAGTTCTTCGCGCGCTGGATCGACGGCGAGAAGGACGCCGTGCCCGTGCGGCGGCACCGGATCCTGCGCGTGGATTTCCAGGACGGCAAGCCGCCGCTGCTGGCGGACGCGGGCATGGGGCAGAGCGCGCCGTTGACGCCGCTGCGGTACGCGCCCGGGCTGCAGGCGCGGCCGGAGGCGGTGTACGAAATCCGCCGCGAGGACGGCTTCGGGTTCGTGCTCGTGCAGCACGACGCCGAAGGCGAAAAACGGCTCTATTCCTGGGACGAAGCGCCGCAGACGCCGCGCGATTTCGACGGCACGCACTACATGCTCACGCACTCCGAAGACAGCCCGTTCCGCAAGACGCTGCTCGTGCATTTGCGCACGGGCGAGGACGCCGCGAATTCCGCCTTTTCGGCGGTCGATCCGCAAACAGGGAAGGAAGGATTTTTCTTCATGCGCCGCCGGAAACGGGAGCGGGAAGTCCTGCGTCTGCCGCGCGAAAAGCTGACCGTCGCGCTTCAGCGCGAATTCGGCATTTCCTACGAGCCGCCGGCGTGACGGTCACCTGAGCTTGAACGCCAGCGTGAGCCGCGCGGAAGACGGCACGGCCTTTCCGTCCGCGCGGGCGGGGACGAACGTCGCGCGCCGCGCCTCCGAAACGGCGGCCGCGTCCAAATCGGCGTGGCCCGACGACTCGACCACGGTCGCCTTCACCACCTTGCCTTTTTCGGAAACCTCCAGCAGCAGCGTCACCGAACCTTCCGCGCCGCGTTTGCGCGCCGATTCGGGATAGCGCGGCTTGATTGAGCTTTTTTTCAGCTTGGGCGGCACGTCGACGCGCGCCTGCGTCGGGGCTGGCTGCTCCATCTGGAGCGGAGGCATGGGCTGCATTTCCCGCGTGACGGGCGAATGGGCCGGCGCGGCCGGCGCGACCGGCGCAGGCGTCGCCGGCGTCGCGGGCGGCGCAGGCGGCGGCGTTTCGTCGCGCGGCGGATCTGGCGTTTCCGGCGCGGGCGGCGTTTCGGCGACGTCCGCGGGTCTCGGATCGGGCGGCGGCTCGTCCGCCGGCGGAACGGCCTCCGGGACGGGAACGTCGCGTTTCGGTTCGTTTTCCGACGGCGTCCGCTCGAGCGCGGCGGCGGCGTTGGCTGCCTGCGAGTCGTCCTCGCGGTCCGAAAAACTCAAGTCGAGGTTAGACAGTTCGATTTCCAGCTTCTGTTCGATTTCGACGCGGGAGGAGTTCGTCGCGCAGCACCATCCGCATGCGACCAAAGCGTGGATCGCCAGCGAAATGCCGCCGGCCAGCAGCCATTGGCCGCCGACCGATC
>JAKSOX010000210.1 GCA_024405335.1 Kiritimatiellia bacterium | reverse complement strand
CGCGGCACGCCGCGCATCGCGAACAACCTGCTGCGCCGCGTGCGCGACTACGCGCAGGTGAAGGCGGACAATCGCATCACGCGGAAGGTGGCGGAGGAATCGCTCACTCTGCTCGAAATAGATCCGAACGGGCTGGACGAGATGGACCTCAAGATCCTCGAGGCGCTTTGCGTGAAATTCGCGGGCGGTCCCGTGGGACTCTCCACGATCGCCGTGTCCGTTGGCGAAGAGCCGGACACGATCGAAGAGGCGTACGAACCGTTTCTCATCCTGGAAGGATATCTCTCGCGCACGCCGCGGGGCCGCACGGCGACGCCGCGCGCATGGGAACGTTTGGGGTTGAAGCCCGCGCAGGGCTGAAAGTCGAAGGCGGAAATGTCGCAAGCACGGAAGTTGCCGGAACTGCTGGCGCCGGCGGGGTCGTTCGAAGTGGCGCGCGCGGCGTTCGCCGCCGGCGCGGACGCCGTGTATCTGGGGCTGGATTCGTTCTCGGCGCGCGCATACGCCGTGAACTTCTCGGCGGAAGACCTCGCGCAGCTCGTCGCCTACGCGCGCGCACTGGGCAGGAAGGTCTACGTCACCTTCAACACGCTTGTCGCCGATTCCGAACTCGAAACGGCAGAAGAGAAGCTCGCGCTGCTCGACGAGATCGGTCCGGACGGGCTGATCGTGCAGGATCTCGGCGTGGCGCGGCTCGTGCGCGAACGGCATCCGTCGCTCGCGTTGCACGCCTCCACGCAGATGGCGGCGCACAATCTCGAAGGCGCGCTGCTGCTCAAGGAACTCGGCTTCAAGCGCGTGGTGCTGGCGCGCGAACTGCCGATCGCGGACGTCGCGTCCATCGCGAAACGAGCGGGCGTGGAAATCGAAACGTTCGTGCACGGGGCGTTGTGCTATTCGCTTTCGGGCCTGTGCCTTTTTTCGGCGATCGAGCGCAACCGCTCGGGCAACCGCGGCCAGTGCGCGTACTGCTGTCGCCAGGGATTCCGCGATGTCTCCGGGAAAACGTCGCTGCCGTTTTCGATGCGCGACCTGCGGCTGGACGACGCGCTGGGCGCGCTGGCGGACGCGGGCGTGGCGTCGCTCAAAATCGAAGGGCGCATGAAGTCGGCGCTGTACGTGTCGTCCGTGACGTCGCGCTACCGCCAGCTGCTGGACGGCGCGCCGAACCCCACCTCGCGAGCCGATCTGGAAACGGTGTTTTCGCGCCGCACCACGGAACTCTACGCGCGCGGATGGAAAACGTCCGAACCCGTGGTGGACCCCGATTCGCTCGGCCACCTCGGCACGGCGATCGGCGAGGTGAAGCGCGTCACCAAGGACCGCGAAGGCCGCGCGTATCTGCGCTTCCGCACGAACCGCGCGCTCGAAAAGCACGACGGCATCCAGCTCGCGAACCCCGCCGGCGGCAAACCGCACGGCTTCGGCATCGCCGAAATGCGCCTGGCGATTTCCCGCAAGCCCGTGTTCGAAGCGCCCGCCGGGTCGGACGTGGAGCTGCTGCTCCCCGACGCGCTCCTCGACTCCGTGCCGCCGGAAGGGCCCAGCCCGTTCAAACCGGGCGCGACGGTGTACTGCTCCGCGTCGAACGAAATGAAACGCCGCTTCCCGATTCCGCCGTTCCGCCCTTCGGACTACCCCACGGGCAAAAGCGTGGACGTCGTGGTGACGCTGCTCGCGGACGGCGTGCGCGCGTCCGCGGCGGGCGTCGAAGTGGCGCTGGCCGCGCGACTCGCCGCCGCGCAGCATCCGGAACGGACCGCGGACGCGGTGAAAAAGGCGTTCGCGAAGCTGGGCGGCACCGCGTGGAAACTCGGCGCGTTCACGCTCGTCGACGACGAAAAGCGCTTCGCGCCGGCGTCGTTGCTGAACGACCTGCGGCGCGAACTCGTCGACGCGCTGGACGACGCGGCGGCGGAAGCGCGCGCCGAAGTCGGCGTCGCGCCGAAGACCCAGGGGAAGCAGGTTGGCGATTCCGCCGCCGCGAACGCGGACGACTTGCCCGGCAACGTGCTGAAGGTGCGTTTGGGACAGCGCGCGCCGGCGGGCGACTGGGACGAAATCGTGGTGGACGTCGGGCACGAAACTTCCGACGCGGTGGAAACGGCGATCGGCCGGCTGGCGGAAAAATTTCCGGCGGCGATGATCCGGTTGGCGCTTCCCGTGTTCACGAAAGAGGAGGCGTTCAACAAACTGCGCGTCGCCGTGAAGCATTTGCTGAAGGCCGGGCACGAACGCTGGGAGGCGGCCGATTTGGGCGGATTGCGTCTGCTGCGGCAGCTGGGCGCGAAAGACGTCACGGCGGATTGGACGCTGTATGCGTTCAACGCCGTCGCGGCGGCGGCGCTCGCGGATTTGGGCGTGAAGCGTTACGTGGTTTCGCCCGAGGCGACCGAACCCGCGCGGCCCGCGCGCATTCCGGGCGAGCGGCTCGTGCAGCAGTCGACGCCGCTGTTCATTTCGGCGACGCGCCCGGCGGCGGAAGACCCCTCGCGGCTCGTGAACGAACGCGGCGAAACGTTCGCGTGCGAAGCGCGCGACGGCCTCTGGGTAACCACGCGCACCACGCCGCGCATCTGGCGCGTGAACGGCGCCGCCATCCGCCGCACGGACCTCTCCTGGGATCCCCTCGCCTGAAACGCGGGCGGCGGCGCGTCTCGGACGTTCCACGCCAAATCGCAGTGTATGCTGATCAAACGAGATTTGCTGCTGAACCGATTGATCCAAGCCAAGAATCACCATATGATCAAGATTCTCACTGGCATTCGGCGGTGCGGGAAAAGTCGCCTTCATTCGGTAGTTTCATAGTTTGCAAATGTGCCGATATCGTGTCATTTTTCGGTTCACTTGTAAACCGACTATGCTCCTTTCCAGTTATCTCAAGTCATCCCAACTTATACCCAACACCGCGGATAAGTCGGGATAAGTATACCTCGTCCCAAAGCGCATTGTCGCCGTGATTCAGGCGGCCGGAATGTGATATAATAAACACATGTAAGCGAAGGCAGGAAAGGATTGAACTATGCAGACGAGAGAACGGCGCATGCCGACAAAATCGGCAACGATTGACATTGACCTTGCCCAACGGGCGAGACGCAAATTGAGCCGCTATAACCTTGACTTGAACGGCGTGCTGGCGTACATTGTCGCGGAGCGCGGTTTGCCTGACCTTCGCAATGCCCCGCAGTCTATGGATTTCACCTTGCGAGGGCAAACGTTTACGGCGGACGTGACACCCGATCCCGACGGCGGCTTTTGCGCCACGGTGCGCGGGCATGAGAACTGTTTTACCGAAGCCGACACGTTGCCCGATCTTCGCAACGCCCTTGCGGAGGTGACGGAACTCATGCTTTTCGACCGCGCGGAGGGTTCGGCGCGATGAAACCGATGACCGCCGACGAGGTGGAGCGCATTTTGAAGGCGCACGGGTTCCGCCTCGTGAAATCGGTTGGCAGTCACTTCAAATGGG
>JAKSOX010000021.1 GCA_024405335.1 Kiritimatiellia bacterium | reverse complement strand
TTCTTACGTGGGTTCGATTCCCATCGCCCGCTCCATTCCCTGGATTCGTGGTATAATGTTCGCATGAAAATTACAGTCATTTTGGCGTGCGCGTGCGCGTGCTTTTGCGCGTGCGGCGTGGAAACGAACAAATTCGACGAGGCGATGGCCGCGTGGACGCGGGCGGAAACGGCCGTGGGGCCGGTGCGTCTGGCGGCGCCGTTCCGCGACGGCGTGGTGTTCGCGAAGGACAAGCCGATCCGCGTGTTCGGAACGTGCGCGTCGGACGGCGTGACCGTCGAGGTGTCGCTGGCCGGCAAAAGCGCGTCGGCGAAAACGGCGAACGGACGCTGGCTCGTCGAATTGCCGCCCATGCCGGCCGGCGGCCCCCACGTGCTTCGCGTGTGCGCCGGACGGCGCGGTTTCGAGGTGAAGGACGTGCGCGTCGGCTGGGTGGTGGTGGCGGCCGGGCAGTCGAACATGGCGTTCCGGCTCAAGGAATCCGACACGCCCGAAACCGACTACGCGGACGATCCCGAGCTGCGCTTCTTCTCGCTGCCGCGTCTGGAGCGCAGCGGCCGGTGGGCGCCGGCGGACGGCTGGGTGCGCGCCAAGGCGGGCGAAGTCGGCGACTGGAGCGCCATCGGCTATCTCGTTGGCCGCGAACTGCGCCGCCGCACGGGCGAGCCGGTGGGCGTGGTGAACTGCAACCAGGGCGCGTCCATCATCCAGGCGTGGATCCCCGAAAAGACGGCGCGCGAACCGCGCTTCGCCCTGAAACCCGAAGAGCGCCACGGCGACTACACGGCGCCCGCGTACTCCGCCTGGAACAGGGACGGCGTCCTGTACGCGCTGGACGTCGCGCCGTTCGCGCCGTTCGCCGTGTCGCACGTGGCGTGGTACCAGGGCGAGTCGAACACGGGCCGGGGCGAGGCGCGCATCTACGCCGCGCTGTGCGAAGCGCTCGTTTCAAGCTGGCGCGCGGCGTTCAAGGATCCCGAGCTGCCGTTCGCGATGGTGCAGATCGCCGATTTCGCCTGGCGCGACGACGACGCATGGCGCGCCGTCCAGCAGGCGCAGCTGACGGTGCCGGGGCTGGTGAAGGGCGTGCAGACGGTGAAATGCTCCGACGTGTCCGACCGGGCCCGAATCCATCCGCCGGCGAAGGGCGTGGTGGCGCGCCGGCTGGCGGACGCGATGGTTCCGCGCAAGCCACGGCCCGCCGCGCGCGACGCGGATCCCGCCTGGAAGAAGACCGGCCCCACGAAGGTGATGTTCTTCTTCGACACCGAGGACTTCACGTGCCAGGAGTCGAACGACGCCCTGCGCGACGTCGCGAAAATTTTCACGGAAGAGGGCGTCGTGGGCGAGTTCAACGTGGTGGGCTACCTCGCGCGGGAAATCGTGCGGAACCGGCGCCAGGACGTGATCGACGCGCTCAAGCCCCACGCCATCGGCACGCAGACGCTCAAGCACAGCGTGCACCCCACGGTGTGCGAACTCACCGACATGCCCGACTGGAACGTCGCGTACGCCAACGCGCTGCGCACCGAGTCCGAAGGCGTGGGCATGCTCAAGGCGGCGTTCGGACTCGACCACGTGGACTACGCGGTGCCGCCCGGCAACAGCTGGTCCTACGCGTCGCTCTACGCCTTCGCGGACATGGGCATGACCTTCTACGGCGGCGGCGGCTTCGCGGACTACGGTCTGGACGACGCCTGGCCGAAGCTCGGCCTCGTGCCGGCGGGAGACCGCCGTTGGGGAATGTGGTACTGCAACCTCCTCCAGATTCCATATTCGCACTTGGTGACGCTCGAAGAGTTCATCCCCGGTCCGGAATGGAAGGCGCCGGACGTGGACAAGGTGCTGGACGCCGCCGCGAAATACGACTTCACCACCTTCTTCATGCACCCGCACATCGCGGTGAAGGAAGGCCATTGGGACGGCCCGAACTACCTGGGCTGGAACCGCGTGCCGTACGGGAAGTGGATTCCCGTGAAGGACCGCCCGAAGGCCGACGTCGAGCGCTTCTACCGGAATCTGCGCGAGTTCGTCCGGCGCGTCAAGGCGGACAAGCGCTTCGCGGTCACCGACGTGGTGGCCGAAAAGGCGAAGCTCAAGGCGCGCGTTCCCGTGCGGCGCGCGGACGTGCCCGCCGTGCGCAAAGCGCTGCTGGCCGACTTCGGCGCGGTGGACGCACCCGCTTCCTGGTGCGTGGCGGACCTTTTCCAGGCGGCGGTGGCGTTCCTCCGCGGCGCGGACGTCCATTTCCCGGGCAAGGTGCGCGGTTTCCTCGAGCGTCCCGTCGGCGTGGACCGCGAAACGCGCGTGTCGGCGGCGGATCTGCGCGCGGCCGCGCGGACGATCGACCTCGGGGGATTCGTTCCCCCCTCCATCCGCGTGGGCGACGCGGCGATCGGCCCGGCGGATTTCCTGCTGGCGGCGCTCGAAGCGCTCGAAACGGGCGCCGAGACGGTCGCGGTCCGTCCGCGCGACCAGCTGGGCTCCTTCCGGCGGTGCCCCGCGCTCGAACACGTGGACGTCAAGGGCGGCTGGTGCATCCACTCCCCCACGCTCGACGGCGCGCTGTTGGACGAGCGGCTGAAGCTGCAGTTGTGGACGCTCCGTTTCGAATGACGCGGCGATGAGCGGAAACGACAACGTCGAAGAACTCGCTTCGGCGCCCGTCGGCCGGCTGATACTCAAGTATTCGTGGCCGGCGCTGGTGGCGATGGCGCTCAACGCGCTGTATTCCGTCGTCGACCGGTTCTACATCGGGCAGGGGTGCGGCGAGGACGCCATGGCGGCGCTCACGCTCACTTTCCCGGTGATGATGCTCTTCGGCGCGTTCGGCGTGTTCATCGGCGCGGGGCACGCGGCGGTGCTTTCCATCAAGCTCGGCGAAAACGACCGCGTGGCGTGCGAAAAGATTTTGGGCGAGCTCGTGTTCTTCAAGCTGCTCTTCTTCTTCGTGCTGCCGCCGATCGTGTTCTTCAATCTCGACGCGGTGCTCGGCTGGTGCGGCGGCGGCAAAGTGACGCCGGCGGCGTTCGCCGGCGCGAAGACGTATCTGCAGATCGTCCTGTTTTCGCACGTGTTCTCGCATCTCGCCTTCGGGCTTTCGGCGGCGATGCGCGCGGAGGGGAGCGCCGTGCCGTCGATGAACTGCATGATCGTGGGCTTCGGCGCGAACATGCTGCTGGACCCGCTGTTCATCTTCGGTTTCAAGATGGGCGTCGCGGGCGCGGCGATCGCCACCAACGCGGCGATGGCGGCGAGCTGCTTCTGGGCGCTGGCGCACTATTGGCGCGGCAAGAGCGCGGTGCGGCTCCGGTGGCGGAGGATCTGGGTCTACCGCGAATTCGCGTGGAGGGCGTCCACCATCGGCTTCGCGCCGTTTCTGCAGAATCTGCTGGGCGCGGCGATCAACATGTCGCTCGCGGCGGCGTTCGCGCTGTGGTCGCCGGACGAAAAGACGGCCACCATGCAGATCGCGTCCCTGGGCGTGTTCCAGGGCGTGCTCATCCTCACGCTCATGCCGATGCTCGGCGCGCAGCAGGGGCTGCAGCCGATCTTCGGCTACAACTGGGGCGCGCGGAATTTCGCGCGCGTGAAGGAGACGTTCGTGCTGGGCTTCTGGGTGACCACGGCGATTTGCGTGGTGGCGACGGTGGTGCAGGTGGTGCCGCCGCTGCCGACGTGGCTGGCGCGGATTTTCGTGGGGGCGGACAATCCGGCGCTGTTGGCGACGGCGGCGCGCGACCTCCAGGTGTCGAACTGCATGATCTGGACCATCGGCGTGAACGTGGTGGCGACGACGTATTTCCAGTCCATCGGCCACCCGTGGACCGCGGTGTTCCTTTCGACGCTGCGCCAGGGGCTGTGTCTGCTGCCGTGCATCTGGATATTGCCGCATTTCATGGAGAACCACGTGGTGGCCATCTGGCTGTCGCTGCCGATTTCGGACGTCGTGTGCCAGTTGGCGACGCTGGTGCCGCTCCGCTCCCAGTTCCGTTTTCTGGGCAAGGTGCGCCGGCGGCGCGACTGAATCAAGTTGCCGCCACACAAACCGGGCGGAACGTGGTATAATACCGGAAATTTTCAAGGAACACCATGCAACAGGAATCGAACGAATACCGGGAAAACCGCCTGGCGGCCATGAAGGCGCTGGCGGATTTGGGTTTTGAGCCGTACGGACGCAAGTATCCGCACCAGGATCTGGCGGATTTGCGCGCGTCTTTCGCCGACGGGCGGGAAGTGACCGTCGCGGGTCGTCTGCTGATGATCCGCCGCATGGGCAAGATGAACTTCTGCACCATGAACGACGGCACGGACCGGTTCCAGCTCATCTTCAAGCGCGACGAGCTTTCCGAGACCGCGTTCGCGGCGTTCAAGCAGCTGAACCTCGGCGACATCATCGGCGCGGAGGGGACGCTCTTCACGACGCAGAAGGGCGAGAAGTCCCTGGTCGTCAAGGAGTGGACGATGCTCGCGAAGGCGCTCGAGCAGCCGCCGGAGAAGTTCCACGGCCTCGCGGACCAGGAGGAGTGCTACCGCCGCCGCTACGTCGACCTGATGGTGAACGACGAGTCGCGCCAGCGCTTCTTCACGCGTTCGCGCCTGCTGATGGAAATCCGCAAGTACCTGTGGTCCAAGGGCTTCACCGAAGTCGAGACGCCGATACTGCAGGACCAGGCCGGCGGCGCGGCCGCAAAGCCGTTCTTCTCGCACTTCAACGCGCTGGACAAGGACTGCGTGATGCGCATCGCGCCAGAGCTGTACCTCAAGCGGCTGCTGGTGGGCGGCATGAACAAGGTGTTCGAGCTGGGCAAGGATTTCCGCAACGAAGGCATCGACCGCACGCACAACCCCGAGTTCACCGTGTGCGAAATCTACGAGGCCTACGGCGACCGCACCTCGATGGAGGCGATCATGGAAGGTCTGTTGCCGCATCTGTGCGACACGGTGATCGGCAAGCGCCAGATCGAATACGGCGAAGCGAAGACGGTGATCGACTTCACGCCGCCCTACCGCCGCGTCGCCTACAAGGACCTGGTGAAGGATCTCATGGGCGCGGACTGGTTCGAAAAGCCATTCGAGGAGCAGCTCGCGCAGGCGAAGCGCATGGGCAAGGAGAAGGATGTCAACCTCGAGCTCGACGGCGTGAACACGGAGCTGATGCTCACGCACGAAGTGTACGACAAGATGATCGAGAAGACGCTGATGCAGCCCACGTTCGTGACGCGCATTCCGCACGAGTTCGTGCCGCTCGCGAAAGCATGCAAGGACGATCCGTCGCTCGTGGACGTGTTCGAATTCGTGGTGGCCGGCCGCGAGCTCTGTCCGGGCTACACCGAGCAGAACGACCCGCTCGAGCAGCGCAAGGCGCTGGAGCACCAGGCCGGCGAGGACACGGAGAAGATCGACGAGGATTTCATCAGCGCGCTCGAATGCGGCATGCCCCCGACGGGCGGCCTCGGGTTCGGAGTGGATCGGCTGGTGATGTTCCTCACCGGCTGCGATTCGATCCGCGACGTGGTGCTGTTCCCGCAACTGAAGCAGAATTGACATGGCCGAAGATCCGCACATCCTCGAAATTGGCGGGAAGTTCGGCGACTACAAGGTCGTCAAACTTCTGGGCGTAGGCGGCATGGGGGCGGTTTACCTGCTCGAACTGAACAAAGGCGAGTACTGCGCGGCGAAGATCCTGAATCCCGAAATGGTGAAAAAGAGCCGGTCGTTCAGGCGGCGTTTCGTGATGGAAGCCGAGCTGGCGATGCGGCTGCAGCACCCGAACCTCGTGAACGTGTTCGACGTGGGCGAAGATCCCGATTCGGGACTCTGCTACATCTTGATGGAATACGTCGATGGCGGCACCCTGCGCGAAAAGATCTCCCGCGACGGACCGTTTCCGGTTCCGGCGGCGGTGCGGCTCGTGCGCGACATCGCTTCGGTGTTGATGGTGGCGCAGCAGAACCAGATCGTCCACCGCGACATCAAGCCCGACAACATCATGTTCGCCGCCGACGGCACGCCCAAGCTGGCGGATCTCGGCATCGCGCGTTTCGGCGAAGAGGCGGGCGGCAGCACCACGGTGACGATGAGCGGCCAGATGATCGGCACGCCCGCGTACATGGCGCCGGAGCAGATGCAGGACGCGCACAAAGTCGACACGCGCGCCGACATCTATTCGTTGGGCATCGTGTTCTTCGAACTGCTCACCGGCAAGCGCCCGAACGAGGGCGAGCCGATGATGCAGATTCTCGCGAAGGCCATGCGCGGCGACGCGATTCCGGACGTGCGCACGCTGCGCCCGGGCATTTCCGGAGCCGTGGCGCAGCTGGTCAACATCATGTGCGTGATGCAGGTGGACAAGCGCATCGCCTCCGCCGAAGAAGTGGTGGATCTCGCCAACCGGCTGGCCGACCGCGTGGACCTCGAACCGACGCCCGAGGAGCGAATCGCCACGGACGTTCCATCTTCTTCTTCTCCGCCGCCGCCGCAAGTCGACGTTCCCACGCGCCGCGCGTTGCGGCCCGTGTCGCCGAACAACAACAACACGATGCTCACGGTTCCGTTTCTCGTGGCCGGCGCGTTGGCGGTGATCGCGCTGGCCGTGGCCATCCGCGTGTGCGTGCGGAATCCGGCGCGTTCGGCGGCGGCCGCCGCGGCGGCCGAGGCGGAGTCCGCCGCGTCACGCGGCACAGTGCGCCAATGCGAAATGCCCGACGGGCGCACTTGGTTCTATTGCGTTCGCGACGGTCTGGCGACGCTTGTGAACGGTTTCGGCGATTCGGCGGTGTCGCCCGCTCCCGACGGCGAGCTGGAAGTCCCGGCGGAACTGGACGGATATCCCGTGGTTCGCATCGGCGAACGCGCTTTCGAGAACTGCGCGAAACTGACGGCCGCGCATCTGGCTCCCGGAATTACTTCGATCGCGGCCGGCGCGTTCCGCGACTGCGCGCGCCTGCAGTCGGTTTCGTTGCCGGACACCCTGACCGAAATCGGCGAGCTGGCGTTCGCCGGCACGGCTTTGGTCAATCTCGACTTCAAGAACGTGAAGCGGTTGCCGGAGAACCTGGGCGCGCTGCCGTTTCTGGAAACGATCGCGGTGGATCCGCAAAACGACGCGTTTCGCGTGGAGGGCGGCGTCCTGTACGACCGGGACATGGAAACGCTTTACAAGGCGCCCGGCAAGACGAAAGAGGCGAAGCTTCCGGCGACGCTGCGCTGGATCGCCGCCGGCGCGTTCGCCGAATGCGCCGTCACCAACGTGGTGTTGCCGGCCAACGTCGGCCACGTCGGCCAGGATGCGTTCCGCAATTGCCGCGACCTGGTTGCCGTTTCCGTGCGCTCGCGCAAGGCCACGTTCATGGACGGCTGTTTTGGCGGTTGCGTCAATCTCGAACGGTTCGAGGCGCCGCCGGGCGTGACTACTGACGCCGAAAACGTCTTCGCCGGCTGCGTGAAGTTGCACGGCCGGCCAAACGTGGCGCCCGACGCGGGCGGGGAGGCGGACGAATGAACATTTTGCATTTGTTCAAGCGGTTCCGTCCGCACGTGATGGACGTCAAGGCGGCCGCCCTGACGGACTGCGGATTGGTGCGCAAGGAAAACCAGGACGCTTTTCTCATGCGCACGCGGGATCGTTTCTTCTGCGTGGCGGACGGCATGGGCGGCGGCGACGGCGGAGCGCTCGCCAGCCAGTGGACGTGCGGCGCGCTCGACGAAGTCGCGCGCCCGAACCGCGGCGGCACTTTGCGCGAGCGGATGGAAATCGCGCAGGAAGCCCTCAAGATGGTGAACCGCAAAATCCGCGAGTACGCCTACGTGCGCGAGTACCGCCAGATGGGCACCACCGTCGCGTTCGCGGTGTTCGATCCGCGCAACGACCGGCGCGCCGCCGTCTGCCATGCCGGCGATTCGCGCATCTACCGCTTCCGGGACGGGCGGCTGTCCTTGCTCACGAAGGACCACACGATCGGAGGCGAACTGAGCCGCATCGCCGCGGAGCGGGTCGGCGACCGGGCCTTGAAACTCAACTCCCGCGCGAATCCGCTTGCGCACGTGCTTACGCGCGCGGTGGGTCCCGAGCGCGAACTGAAGCTCGAGTGGCGCCGGATCGACGTGCGTCCGGGCGACGGGTATCTGCTTTGTTCCGACGGCGTCCACGACATGCTCACGGACGAGCAGATCGCGCTGATGCTTGGCGAAAAGGGCACGCCGGACATGGTCGTGCTGCGGCTCGACGAGGCCATCCGCGCCGCCGGCGCGGCCGACAACTACACGATGGTTTACCTGAAAGTGGGGGAATGACGATGGGCGAACTTGTGGTGGACGGACCCGATTTGTTCGTGCCTGGCGAGGCGTTCCGCGGATACGTGGTGGAGCGTCTGCTCGGCAAGGGCGGCATTGGCGGCGTGTATCTCGTGCGGCACCAGATGCTGGACACGCTGTTCGCGATGAAGGCCGTCTACCCCGAAGTGGCCGAGAAAAATCCCGAACTCGTGAAGCGGTTTCTGCGCGAAGCGAAAATCGCCACGCGCATCCGACATCCGAATCTTGTGTCCGTGCACGACTGCGGCTACGACGAGGCGAAGGGCCTTTACTATCTGGTGATGGACTACGTTTCCGGCGGCGATTTGCGCCAGGCGCTCGCGTTCGCCGGCAAAATCGAAACCAAGCGCGCCATGGACATCGTCGTTCAGCTCACGAGCGCGCTCGAGGCCGCGCAGAAGTTCCACGTGGTTCATCGCGACATCAAGCCCGAAAACGTGATGATCGATCCGGGCGGCAACGTGAAACTCGTGGATTTGGGCGTCGCCAAGGTGGACAACATGGTCGACACGCTCAAGACCACCGCGAAGTCCGTGTTCGGCACGCCGGGTTACGTGGCGCCCGAGCAGGCGGTCGATTCGAGCGACGTGGACGTGCGCGCCGACATCTATTCGCTGGGCGTCATCTTGTTTGAAATGCTTTGCGGAAAGCGTCCGTACGAGGGCACCAACCCCGCGCAGATACTGTCCAAATTGCTGGGGCCGGATCCCGTGCCGGACGTCCGCACGGTCAATCCGGACGTGCCGGCGACCGTGGCGGCGCTTGTCGCGCGCATGTGCGAGAAGGACCGCGAAAAACGCATTCCGTCCACGGCGGCGCTGCTCGGCGCGTTCGAGAGCATCGGCTACGAATTGCCGGAAGGCGTCCGTGAACAGCGCGCCGAATACGCGGTCGAGGAACAGCCGGAAACGTCCATCGGCGACGAACTGAAGAAACTGCCAAAGCAGTCGAACCCCACGTTGTCGTTCGAGACGGACGACGCCGACGTGCGCGAGTTCGTGCGCCAGCTCAAGGCGAAACGCCGCCGCGGCAAATGGCTGATGCCGGCGTTGGTCGGCGCGGCGTTGCTGCTGGTGGTGCTGCTCATTATTTTCCTTTGACGTCATGGCGGACGGCGACTATGAAAGAAGAGATGCCCGCGCGGCCGAACTCAAGCGATTTGAGCGAATACTTCGAGCTGCTAAGGTTCGAGACGGTGGGCGCGGAGCCGATGCGGCTTCGGGATTGCGTCCAATGCGCGACGTGGTTGAAGAAATGGCTCGAAAAGACCGGGGCTGAAGCCCGGCTCGTGTTGCCGCCGCGCGGATCCGATTTCGCGTCCGTGGGCTGCCCGCCAGTCGTGTTCGCCGAGCGCAAAGGCGACCCCGGCGCGCCCACGGTGCTCGTCTACGGCCATTACGACGTGCAGCCGCCGGATCCGCTCGACGCCTGGAACTCGCCGCCGTTCGAGCCGGTGGAGAAGGACGGCCGCGTTTACGGACGCGGTTCCCAGGACGACAAAGGCCAGTTGTTTTCGTTCCTCTGCGGTCTGCGCCGGTTTCTGCAAAACGCGAAGGGGCCCGTCCCCACGCTGAAGTTCGTGTACGAAGGCCAGGAGGAGTCCGGCTCGGGGGCGCTCACGCGGCTGTTGACGGAGCGCGCGTCCGACGATCCCGAAGCGCCCGGTTTCCGCGAAGGGCTGGCGGCGGACGTCCTGTGCGTGTGCGACACGGGCGCGGCGGCGGATCTGCGCCCTGCCATCGTGGCGGGTTTGCGCGGCGTGACGCATTTCACGCTGCGGCTCGAAGGCGCGAACCGCGACCTCCATTCCGGTTCGTTCGGCGGCGTGGCCCCGAACGCCGCCCAGGCGATGGCGGAGCTGCTCGCGTCTTTGCACAATCCGGACGGTTCGATCGCCGTGCGCGGTTTCATGGACGGCGTGGCGGAGCCGTCGGCGGAAGAACTCGCCGCGGCGCGGGACTCCGCGCTTTCCGACGAGGCGTGCGAACGGGAAATCGGCTGCCCGCCGACAGGCGGCGAACGGGCGTTGCCGCCGGTGGTGCGCAACTCGTTCCGTCCCACGATCGAGGTGAACGGCGTCCATTCGGGCTACGGCGGCCCCGGTTCGAAGACGGTGATCCCGTGCGCGGCGCTCGCCAAGCTTTCGATGCGGTTGGTGCCGAACCAGAATCCGAAGGACGCGATGGCCGCCGTGGAACGCCACCTGAAGCTGCACAGCCCTCCCGGCATGAAGTTGTTCGTCGAAGACGTCACCGGCGAGGCGCCGGCGCTCAAGCTGCCGCTTTCGAGTCCCGTGTTCCGGCTGGCCGCCGCCGTGCTGGAGGAAATCGATTCGCGCGGCGCGGTGTTCCAGTGGGACGGCGCGTCCATTCCCGTGGTGTCGCTGCTGGCGCGCGTGTCCGGCGCCGCGCCGCTGCTCGTCGGTTTCGGCCAGCCCTCGGACTGCATCCATTCGCCGAACGAGTCGTTTTCGCTGCGCCAGTTCGCCCTCGGCTCCGCCTGGGCGGAGAAAATCCTCGGCGCGTTGTGACGCCGTGCCAATGGGCAGGACAGGGCGCCGAATCCGCCGTTTTTTTCTTTCGCTTTTTTGTTCTCCACGTGATATACTTGCTAACCACTTGTTGGAAGGGGTTTGAGAGATGGCTAACGACGCAAACGCGCAGAAGGCGCAAAATTTCGCGAACAGAGGTCGGCAGGCGTTGGAGGCGGGCAAGTTCGACTTGGCCGTCGAAATGCTCATGCAGTCGCTCGCCTATTCGCCGAACGTGCTGGAGACGCGCCGGCTGCTCCGCACTGCGCAGGTGACGAAGTTCCGCCGCAATCCGCCGTCGTCGCTGCAGCTCAAGTTGCAGAAGGTTTCCAATTTCATCGCCCAGCAGAAGATCGCCGGCCTCATCAAGAAGGGACTCGGCGCCGAGGCGATGGCCGAAGCCGAAAAGCTTTTGTCCGTGAATCCGCTGGACGCCGGCAACATGGACATCGCCGTGCGCGCGGCCGAAGCCGCAGGCCAGCCGGAGGCCGCCGCGATTTCCGTGGAGGCCGCCTACGAATGCAGCGGCAACGACACCGCGCTTCTGGAGCGCGTGGCGCAGTACTACACGCAGGCCAAGCGCTACGACAAGGCGCGCGACGCCTACCAGAAGCTCGCGAAGTCCAACCCCAGCGACCAGCGCGTGCTCACGATGTTCAAGAACGCAGAAGCGCAGGCCACGATGTCGTCGGGATGGACCGAGGCGGCCGGGCACAAGGGAGGGTTCCGCGCGCTGATCAAGGACCAGGAACAGGCCAAGAAGCTCGACCAGCAGAACAAGGCCGTGGTGGTGGGCGACGACGCGGATTCGCTGATCGCCGAAAAACTCCAGCAGATCGAGCGCGAGCCGGGCAACATGAACTACTACCGGGCGCTCGCGCGCATCTACGCGCAGAACAAGCGCTTCGACGAAGCCGTCGCCACGCTCGAAAAGGCGCAGGGCGTGAACGCGATGGACCCCGAGCTCGACCGCATGCTATCCCAGATGCGCACGTCCAGCTACCAGGCCCGCATTGACCAGGCCAAGGCCGAAGGCCGCAGCCAGGATGAAATCGACCAGCTCGAAATGGAAAAGAACCAGTTCGTGTTCGACGACCTCGCCGCGCGCGTCGAGCGCTATCCGAACGATTTGCATCTGCGCTACGAGCTGGGCGTGCAGTACTTCACCTACGGCTACTACGACGAGGCGGTGATGCATCTGCAGCTCGCGCAGAAGAGCCCGAAGGAGCGCCTTTCCGCGTTGTATTACCTGGCGATGTGCTTCATCCAGAAGGGCCAGCTGGACATGGGCGTGATGCAGCTCGAAACGGCGCGCGACCAGATACCCACGATGGACGAACTCAAAAAGAAGATAGTCTACCAGCTCGGCCTCTGCGCCGAATCCCAGGGCGACTACGAGAAGGCCTATGCGTATTACAAGGACGTCTACTCCACCGACGTGACGTTCGAGGACCTGAACGAGCGCATGCTCGCGATTTCCGCCGCGCTCCGCGAGCAGGAGGCGCAGGGCGCGTAATCCGTTTTCCGGCGCCGTCGGTTCGGCGCTTCGGGGGGAAAGCACGTGGACGAATCCGAAGAAAACGCCGTGCCGTACGAGGAAACGGTCATCCGCGACACGGACATAGTGTTCGACTGTCCCCATTGCGGGCGCAATCTCGTGATCGACTACCGCGGCGCGGGTTTGCCGATCACCTGCACCAATTGCAGACAATCCGTGCTCGTGCCGATTCCGGACGGCATGCAAATCGACGATCTCGACGTCAATCCCGGCGAACTGCTCAAGCAGCTTTTCGCGACGCGCCGCAATCTGCAGAAAGCCGAGAAGCGCGCGGAAGAACTCGACATGAAGCTTGCGAACATCCAGGAATACCTGAAAGGACTCGTGGAACTCCTCCGCGACTGACATGAACTCCGTTTTCGCCAGAACGCTGATCGTGAACGCCGTCACTTTTTCGCGCGTCCCGCTAATCGCGGGTTTTTGCGTGGCGGCCGTGTGCGGGGAATTGACGCGGTCCTACGCGAGCGAAATCGCCGCTTGCGCGCTGATGCTTTTCGCGGGTCTTTCGGATCTTTACGACGGCATGCTCGCGCGCAAATGGAACGTGGTTTCCAATTTCGGCAAGATGGCCGATCCGCTGATGGACAAGGTTTTCTTCATCGTGACGTTCCCGACGCTCCTGTGGCTCGTGGTCGAGCAGGGCGAGAGCGTCGCGCACGGGCTGGTGCTTTTGGCGTTCACGATCCTGTGGATTCTGCGCGACCTGTGGGTGACGTTCATGCGGTCCGTCGCCAGCGCCTACGGCGCGGACGTGGCGGCGATGTGGACGGGCAAGGTCCGCACCGCGCTGTCCTTTCCGGCGGCGGGTCTCGTCTACGTGCATTTGGCGTTCCACCGTCTGGCGGCGGCGGGCGTCCAATCCGGCCTTCTGTGCGCCGTGTACGCCCTTGAAGGGTTCCTCATGCTTTTGAACGCCTACAGTTTCGTGGTGTACACGAAGGCCTACGCGCCGTATTTGCGCCGGGCGTTGGCGCGCGCGTGACGAAAAGGAGATTGGACGTGGACGAGAAGAACTACAAGTGGCGGGCTCTTGCATTGCTGTGGGTCGCCTTTTTCCTCCAGCAGGGCACGCGGCAGCTGTTCGGGCCTTCAGTGCCGGCGATGTGCGCGTCGTTCGGCGTCGACAAGGTCGCCATCGGCGTCGTCGGAACGGTTTTCGCGATGACGTACGGCGTTTGCGTGCCGTTCGCGGGGTTGACGGCGGATCTTTTCAACCGCAAGTGGATGGTGACGATCGGCGTCGGCGTATTCTGTTTGGGCATCTTCGCTTCCGGTTTCGTCGCGTCGGTGGGGCTGCTCATTCTCACCTACGGCATCCTGAACGGCTTCGGACAGACGTTCTACTATCCGTCCGCCACGTCGCTCGTCTCGCAGCTCCACAAGGAGTCGCGCGCGACGGCGATTTCGATTCTCCAGCTCGGGCTCTACGTCGGCATCGTCGGTTGCGGCGGACTCGCGGGATTCGTCGCCGGGAAGGGCGGCGAGAACTGGCGCGTGCCGTTCTGGATTTTCGGCGGCATCGGTCTCGCGTGGGCAGTCGCGCTCGCGTTTTTCCTCAAGGACACGAAACCGGTTGCCGTGGAAGGTCGGCAGAAGAAGCCCAGCATCGGCGAGGCGGTCAAGGCGGTTTTCTCGAAGCCGACCGCGTTGTGCGTGATTCTCGGTCTCGCGATGATGATCTACGTCGACATCGGTTTCAAGAACTGGATGCCGGCCTACCTGCGGGAGAACTTCGGCGACGCCTGTCCGTATCTGCGGCACTGGGCCGGTCTGCATGCCGTCCTCTGGCATTATCTCGGCGCGATTCTCGGCGTTTTGGCCGGCAGCCGGATAGGCGACCGTCTGGTGAAGGGACGTCCCGGCATCCGCCTCGAGCTCGGCGTCGCCGGACTGGGGCTTGCGATTCCGTTCATCGTGTGGATGGCGACGACGCAGTCGTTCGCGCTTTGTTGCGTGGCGATGTTCGGATTCGGGTTGTTCCGCGGCGTCTACGACTCGAACTTCATGGCGAGCTTCTTCGACGTGGTCAATCCGCGCTACCACGCTTCGGGAGTGGGCGTCATGATGTGCATCGCGTTTCTCTTCGGCTCGCTTTCGTCCACGGTGCTCCCGTGGCTGGAAAAAGCGCTGGGCGGCGACATGGGCCGCAGCATGGCGTCCCTGGCTGGTTTCTACCTCGTGGGGGCCGCGGTGGTGCTCGTCGCCCGCGTCGCGTTCCAGAAGAAGGATTTGGAACGGTCGTGAAGCGTCCGGGCGCGGTGTGCGCGGAGTTAAGGTAAGGCAATTGCGAAATCCTTTGACGGCGGACGCGCGTCCATAATCTGGCCAAGCAATCTTCATGTCCTTGTCTCCTTTGCCCGAAGCGAAATGACGCCATTGCCGTGTCCTTTTGACGGCATTTGCACGTCGATTTGACGGCACTTATATCAGCAAATGACGGCATTCTGATGCGGAAGTGACGGCATTGCAACCCGCAAATGACGGCAAAGCGACATGAACATGACGGCATTTGCCACCGACACTGCACGGAAACGGATCAAAACTTATTGACATTGGTACGCCAAGCTCATGACGATAGTGCGACCGCGGCGGATCTCGCGGCCCTGTCGTGCGCGTCCCAGCCCCTCGCGCGCCAGGGCGGGTAGCCCCTTGTCCGCCGTCGAAATGCGCTTGGCTCCCAAACGCCCCGTGCGGACGGGACGCAATTTTCTATTTTCTCTGAAATTTCGTCTTGACAGCGGCGTGGGGATTGTGATATCCTACACGACTCAAAGGGCGAGGTAGCTCAGTCGGTAGAGCAAAGGACTCATAAGCCTTGGGTCGAGGGTTCGATCCCCTCCTTCGCCACCATTTTGAAGCAGCAGCAGAAGAAGAAAGAGGGCAATAGAATGGGTACTGGTCGTACACTCCGCAAGGAATCCCACGTCCGTCCGTGCAAGACGCCGGCGGGCAAGGCGCGCAAGAGCGCGGCGCAGCGTCGTCGTCTCGTGAAGTTCGGTCTTCCCGAAGAGGAAGTGAAGCTGATGGGCGCGGAAAACGTCCGCGTGCTCGTGCAGCGTCCGGCGGTGGTGAAGAAGATGGTCGCCAAGCGCGCGGCCGCCGCCGCGAAGTAAGCGCAAGGCGTCGACATGACTTGCGTTTATTGTTCGCTGGCCGAACAATACGTGAATCCCCTCTTCGAAGTTTTCGACGGAGGGGATTTCGTTTTGTCTTCGAGCCGCGACGTGGAAGACTCCGCCACGGAGATGGCGATCTACTTCGAGGAAGCGGATCGCGCGGACGAAGCGAAGCGGTTGCTGTCGGACGCGATGGCGCTCGTGGGCGCGGCGGCGGAAATCCGCGTGCGCGACGTGCCGGACGAGGACTGGAAGTTTTCGTACCGGCGTCATTTCAAGACGGAAATCATTTCCCCGCGTTTGGCGATCGTGCCCGAGTGGGAGTCGTTCGAGCCCGCGGAAGGGCAGCAGGTGGTGAAGCTCGATCCGGGTCTCGCGTTCGGCACGGGCAAGCACGAAACCACGCGGACGTGTCTCGCGTTCATCGACGCGCTCGCGTCGGACGGATCCGCGGATCCGGCGACGGCGTCGTTTCTGGACGTGGGCACGGGGAGCGGCATTCTGGCGATTGCGGCGCGCAAGCTCGGTTTCGCGGACGTGCGCGGGTTCGATCTCGACCCCGAGGCGGTGAAGGTGGCGAACGAATCGGCCGCGTTGAACGGCGTTTCGATTCCGTTTTTCCGCGGCGACCTTTCGGGCATCATGCCGGGCAATCCGGCGATCGCGCCCGGCGACGTGGTGGCGGCGAACGTGCTCGGTCCGGTTCTGATCCGCTTCGCGGACCAGGTTTCCGCGCTGGTGAAGCCGGGCGGGCGCATCGTGCTTTCGGGCATCCTCGAAACGCTGTACGCGGACGTGAAGGCCGCCTACGAGGCGCGCGGATTCCGCGAGCTTTCGGCGGTCACGCTCGGCGAATGGCGCACCGGGCTTTTTTGCCGCTGAATCGCTTTGCAAACGGGCGGCGTTTGTGGTATCATTCGCAACTGTTTTCACAACAAAGGAAAGACGAACATGATCTACTCGACTGAGGTTGAACACCAGTGCCCTCTCATGAAGGGCTGCAATCACGGTCCTGCCCCGATCCCGGAAGAGGGTAAGTGGGTTCAGGCGAAGCAAATCAAGGACATCAGCGGCTACACGCACGGCGTGGGCTGGTGCGCGCCGCAGCAGGGCGCCTGCAAGCTTTCGCTGAACGTCAAGAACGGCGTCATCGAAGAGGCGCTCGTCGAGACGATCGGCTGCTCGGGCATGACGCACTCCGCCGCCATGGCCTCCGAAATCCTCGTGGGCAAGACGCTCCTCGAGGCGCTCAACACCGACCTCGTGTGCGACGCGATCAACACCGCGATGCGCGAGCTCTTCCTCCAGATCGT
>JAKSOX010000209.1 GCA_024405335.1 Kiritimatiellia bacterium | reverse complement strand
AGCTGGTTCAGTTCGATCGTGACGGACGGGCGGTTGTTGAAGGTGCCGTCGTAGGTGTAGCCCTGCTGGCCCAATTCCACGCGCGCGACGTCCTTGAGGCGCACGATGCCGCCGTTGGCGTCGCGGCGCACGATGATCTCGCCGAATTCCTCCGGCGTGTAGAGACGCCCTTTCGCGACGAGGGTGTAAGTGGTGGCGGAGTCGTCGCCGACGGGCGACTGCCCCACGGAACCGAGCGACGCCTGCACGTTCTGGTGCTTGAGCGCGTCGACGATTTCCTCGGAATTGATGCCGAGCGCCGCGCAGCGCGCGGAATCGAGCCACGCGCGCATGGCCATTTTCGGGCCGTGCACGGTGGCTTCGCCCACGCCGGGCGTGCGCAGAAGCGCTGGCTGGATGACGCCGTAGATGTAGTCCGAAATCTCGATGCGGGACATTTTTTCGCCGGGCGAACGGATGCACATGAGCCCGAGCTGGTCCTCCGACGCGCACCGCACGCGCAATCCCGTGGCCTTCACTTCCGCGGGGAGTTTCGTGAGCGCCTGCTGCACGCGGTTCTGCACCTTCATCAGCGCCACGTCGCGGTCGGTTCCGACTTCGAAGGTGATGCCGATGGAATAGCTGCCGTCGTCCGCGCACGACGACCCCATGAAGAGCATGTTCTCCACGCCGTTCAGCTCGTCTTCGAGCGGAGCCGCGATGGTGTTCATCACCTCGCGGGCGTTGGCGCCGGCGTAGCTGCAGCTCACCGACACGCGCGGCGGCGAAATCTGGGGATATTGCGCCACGGGGAGCTTCCACGCGGAAACGGCGCCAGCCAAGGACATCACCACGGCCAGCACGGCGGCGAAACGCGGCCGCTCCACGAAAAACCGCGAAAACGGCTTGAGCTGGTCGATTGCGGCGCGAACGGAAAGTTTCATGGCCGGTCCGTCACTTGAAGGTGCTCGCGTCCACGACGCGCGTCTTCATGCCCTCGCCCAGCTTGTGGACGCCCTGGAACACGACGCGGCTGCCGGGCTCGAGGCCCTCGGCCACGACGCGCCCTTCCGAGCGCCGGCCGGCCTTGACGGCTTTGAAATGCGCCCTGTCATCCGCGTCGAGCACCCACACGCCCGTGTTTTTCGCGGTGCGCACCATCGCCGGCGCGGGCACGGCGACAACGGGCTTGGGGTTTTTCCGGTCCAGGAGGACGGTCACGAACGCATTCGGCACCAGCGCGCGGGCGGCGTTCGGGAAAAGCACGCGCACCATCATCGTGGCCGTGGAGGCGCTCATTTCGTTGTCGTCGAAATCCCACGCGCCTTCGTCCGCGCAGAAGGAACCGTCGGCGAGTTTCAGGCGCACGCGCAATTCGTCGCGCTCGGCGCGCCACGCGAGATATTCGCGGTCGGTGATCGGGAACGTGACGCGCACTGGATCCGTCTGCACGACGCGCGCGAGCGCGCCCTTCGTGGGGGCCACGTAGTCGCCGGCGTGCATGAACGCCTTGCCAATGCGGCCGGAAATGGGCGCGAACACCTTGGTGTGCTTCAAATTGAAAGCGGCGATGGCGAGGTTCGCCTCGGCTTCGGCCACGCCGGCCTTGGCGCTCGCCAATTTCGCGCAGGCGGCGGCGTTCGCCGTTTCGGCCTGGTCGAGTTCCGTTTGGGTGATGCCGCGGGCGTCGGTGGACTTCATGCGCTTGAGGTACCGCGCGGCGCGGTCGGCCTCGGCTTCGGCCACGGCGACTTCGCTCCTGGCCTTTTCGAGCTCCGCGTGGCGCAAACGGTCCGCCGCCGCGTACTGCTCGGGATCGATTTCGAAAAGCAGGTCGCCGGCTTTCACGTCCGCCCCTTCGGCGAATTTGACTTCCTTGACGTAGCCGGAAATCTGCGGCAGGACGTCCACCTCCTGCACGGGCTCCACGTGGCCGACGAACGGCTCGGGCGGATTGAACGGCTCGGCCGCCGCCGCGATCACGGCGACGGCCGGGGCCGCGGGCGGCGGCGCGGACGCGATTTTCCGGTCGAATCCCGCCAAGTCGCGGACGAACCAACCGAAAACCGCGCACCCCGCGCCGAACGCCAGCGTGGCGACGGTTTTGCCGCCCCAGCTCATTTGGACGCTTCTTCGGACTCGAAGGTCGGGCGCTTGCCGCGATACCACCACATCATCACGGGCGTGGCGATGAACATCGAGGAGAACGTGCCGGCCACGACGCCGATGAGCATCGTGAGCGCGAAGTCGAAGATCGAGCCGTCGCCGAACGCGAACAGCGCGAGCACCGCGAAGAACGTGGTGATCGAGGTGATCACCGTGCGGCCGATGCACTTGTTGAGCGCGACGTTGCAGAGTTCGCGGAACGGCGTCTTGGGATCGCGGCGGAGGTCTTCGCGGATGCGGTCGAACACCACGACCGTGTCGTTCACGGAGTAGCCGATGATCGTCAGCAAAGCGGTGATCACGATGAGCGACACCTGGCGTCCGCACAGCGAGAAGAGGCCCAGCGAAATGAGCGCGTCGTGCGCGAGGGCGACGATGGCGCCGAGGCCGAAGCCGAAGTCGAAGCGGAAGCCCACGTACACGAGAATCGCGATGAGCGAGAAGATCACGGCGAGCGTGCCGGACTTCTTGAGGTCGGCGCCGACCATCGAGCCGACTTCGTCCACGGAGACCTGCGCGATCTTGGCGTCGGCGAACTTCTCCTGGAGGAGCTTCGTGACGTACGCGCCCACGTCGCGGCCGGGCAGGGCGGCGCCCTTGACCGTTTCGGCCGTCTCGCCCGTCTTCACGAGCAGCGTGGAATCGCCCACGCCTTCCTGGTACTGGATGACCGCTGCGTTGTCGAAGTCGTCGAGCACCTTGCGGACGTCGCCCGTGGAGGGCTTCTTCGCCTGGTCCACGGAATAGACGAGCGAGGTGCCGCCCGTGAGGTCCACCGCGAGCACGGATGCCTTGTTCGTGGCGAGACGCACCGCGAAAACGGCGAGCGACACGGCGATGATCGCGAACGACCCGATCAGGCACTTCTTGCCGATGCCGACGAAGTTGAAGTTCGGGTTCTTGAAGAACTGCATCATCTTGAACGGCTTGGCGGAATTCGGGTTCGAGAAGTTGTCGAACACGAGGCGCGTCACGACGATCGCCGTGAACATGGACACGACCACGCCCGCGGTGAGCGTGATGGCGAAACCGCGCACCGGACCGGTGCCCACGATGAAGAGGATCGCGCCGGTGATGATCGTGGTGATGTTGGAGTCGAGAATCGCGGTGAACGCGCGGCCGTAGCCGTTCTTGATCGCGGTGCCCGCCGTCTGCCTGGCCTGAAACTCTTCGCGGATGCGCTCGAAGATCAGCACGTTGGCGTCCACCGCCATGCCGAGCGTGAGCACGAGGCCGGCGATGCCGGGCATCGTCAGCACGGGCAGCTGCAGCGAACCGGTGGCGCCCATCGAGGCGTCCTTGGCGAACACGCCGAGCACGTTGGCCACGAACA
>JAKSOX010000208.1 GCA_024405335.1 Kiritimatiellia bacterium | reverse complement strand
TAGTAGTCCATGTCGTGGAAATGGATGAGGCCGTCCTCGTGCGCCTTCACGATGTCCGGCGGCAGCAGCAGTCGCTTGGTGACGTCCTTCGACACGGCGCCCGCCATGTAGTCGCGCTGCACGGAGTTGATCGTGGGGTTCTTGTTGGCGTTTTCCTGCTTCGCCTCTTCGTTCGTGCAGTTGATGAGCGAAAGGATTTCGCCGTCCGTCGTGTTGTTCTGGCGCTTGAGTTCCTGCACGAAACGGTACACGATGTACTTCTTGGCGATCGCCGTGCCGCCCGCTTCCATGATCTTCGTTTCCACGAGATCCTGGATTTCCTCCACGCCCAGCGCGCGGTCGTGCGCGGCGGCGAACTGCTCGATCTGCTCCGCGATGCGCTCGATGCGCGCCGGCGTCAGCTTGTCCGCCTCTTCCACCGCATCGCTCGCCTTCGTGATTGCCGCCGCGATTTTCGCTCTGTCGAAGAGCACCTCTTCGCCGCTCCGCTTGATGATGTTCATGTCTCTAAGCTCCTTTGTTTTTTCGGTTCAAGTTTTTAAATCGTCACGCGAACACACGTTCCATAGTGCGTCCATGGATTTCAATATACTACATTTCGTATCCAGTTGCAAGCACAAAATCAAGATGTTGTGTAATCCCAACGGAATACACCCAATATGTTGTGAATCCGACTGTTTGCGGCCAATGCGCACGTCGAACCTATCCGACGCGCACACGCGGATCAAGCGCGGCGTAGGCGAGATCCGTGGCCAAATTGACGAACTGGTACAAAAGCGCGCCCAACACCACCACCGCGCGCACCACGGCCATGTCGCTCGAATGGATCGCGTTGATGGACAGGTTGCCGAGACCGGGAATGCCGAAGAAACTTTCCAGCAGCAACGAACCGGTGAACAGATACGGAATCTGCAACGCCACGTACGTGACCACGGGTATGAGCGAATTGCGCAGCACGTGGCCGAAGAGGACGCGCGATTCGGAAAGCCCCTTCATGCGCGCCGTGCGC
This sequence comes from Kiritimatiellia bacterium, assembly GCA_024405335.1. Lineage (GTDB taxonomy): Bacteria > Verrucomicrobiota > Kiritimatiellia > RFP12 > UBA1067 > UBA1731. Next base: position 2,498 of record JAKSOX010000208.1, on the reverse strand, counting down.
ACGTACGGTTTGTAGATTTCGTCCAAAATCGCCGTGCGGAAAAAACGCACGTCCACGCCCAAACCCGAAAAAACGCCGATGGCCACGGGCAACAGCAGGTAGGCGGCGCTTTCGTACCCCCAAATCGGAAACAGCCCGAACTTGAAGGCGAGAAAATACTGCCCCGCGAGCACCCACACCACGTAGTTCACGCTCATCAGCACCGTGGACCCCACCAGCACGGTCTTGTCCAACACGCCGCCACGCCTGGCCGCGCAGAACAACGCCAACATCAACGCGATCACCGTGCCGCCCGCGAGAATCGGCAGCGTCAGCGACAGGGACGGACCGACCCCGCGCTTCAGCACGTCCACCACGGGCTCGTCGTATTCAGTGGAAATCCCGAAATCGCCGTGCGCGAGGTCGCGCGTGAATTTGATGAACTGCTTCGGCAACGGCAGATCGTAACCGTACTTGTGGTTGAACGCGGCGATCGATTCCGCCGTGGCGTTCTTGCCCAGCACCACGTGCGCGGGACTGCCGCCCACCACGTTGAAAAGCAAGAACGTCAAAAGGACGATTCCAAGCGTCGTCGGAATCGCCTCGAGCAACCGTCTGACGGCGTACCTCAGCACGCCGTGCCCCGTTTCCATCTGGCTTCTTCAGTGCACATCAACGGGAACCGCGGAATTTGTCGAAAATGCCGATGGCGAAAAGCGCGAACACCAGCGCCGGCAGCACGTACGCGCAATAAACGCGCACCACGCCGCCGGGAATGCGCGGCCCCGCGCCCGTGTTCGCTTCGGCGCGGAACTTCTCCCAGCCCCAGCCGTAGCGGTGGCAGCAGTACAGCGCAAAGGCGAGTCCGCCCAACGGCAGCAGCACGTTGCTCACCACGAAATCCTCGAGGTCGAGCACGCACGACCCCGGGCCGAACGGACGGAACGCGCTCCAGACGTTGAACCCGAGAATGCAGGGCAGCGACAAAACGGGAATCGCCACCGCCAACACGAGACACGCGCGGCCGCGGCTCCAGCCCGTGAAGTCGCGCATGCTCGCCAGGATGCACTCGAACACCGCGAGCACCGTCGTGAGCGCGGCGGCGCACATGAACAGGAAGAACAGCGTCCCCCATACGCGGCCGCCCGCCATGTGGTTGAACACGTTCGGGAGCGTCACGAAGATGAGCCCCGGCCCCTGCCCCGGCTCGACGCCGTAGGCGAAGCACGCGGGGATGATCACGAGCCCCGCCACGATCGCCACGAAGGTGTCCAGCGCCGCCACGTTCAGGCCTTCCTTGAGCAGCGTGTGGTCGCGGCCGACGTAGCTGCCGAAAATGGCCATCGCGCCGATGCCGATGGAAAGCGTGAAAAACGCGTGGTTCATCGCCTCCACCATGACCTTGCCGACGCCAACCGCCTTCATGCGCGCGAAATCCGGCACCAGGTAGAACGAAAGGCCCTTTCCGGCGCCGTCGAGCAGCACGCTGTGCCCGGCCAGCACCACGATGAGCACCAGCAGACAGAGCATCATCCACTTGGTGACGCGCTCGAGCCCGTTCTGGAGGCCGATCCCGCACACGGTCACGGCCGTCAGCACCACGCCGAGCATCGCCCACGCCTGAATCCACGGATCGCCCACCATGCCGCCGAAGGCCGCGCCGATTTCGTCCGGACCCAAACCCGCGAACGAGCCCGCGGCCGTCTTGCACAGGTAAATGGCCATCCACCCCGTGACCGTGGTGTAGAACATCATCAGGATCACGCTGCCGACCGCGCCGGCTACGCCGTGGACGCGCCACGCCTTCTTTCCCGGCGTCAGCGCGGCGTGGATCTTGGCGATCGAGCGCTGGGACGCGCGGCCCATCGCGAATTCCATGACGAGCACGGGCAGGCCGATCAACGCCAGGAACACGAGATACACGAGCACGAACCATCCGCCGCCGTTTTGCCCCGTGATGTAGGGAAACCGCCAGACGTTGCCGAGCCCGATGGCGCAGCCGGCCGAAAGGAGGATGAAGCCCAGCCGGGACGCCAGTTTTTCGCGCATTTCGCTCATGGGGTGCTTCTCTTTCACTTGACGACTTCAAACGCCGCCGGCTTGCCGGCGAAGCGGACGTCGGGCTTGCCGCCCTTCTTCGCGCGCACCGCCACGCGCACGGGTTTGCCGTCCTTCCATTCGCAGTCCACTTCGAACGCGCCGCGCGCGCAGAGGCCGCGGAAACGCCCGGCCTTCGCCCACGCCGCGGGCAACGCCGGCAACAAATCCACGTAGCCGGCGTGCGACTGGATCAACATTTCCGCGACGCCCGCCGTGGCGCCGAAGTTGCCGTCGATCTGGAACGGTGGATGCGCGTCCCACAAATTGCGGTAGGTGCGCTTCCCGAGGAGGTTGCGGATGAGCTTGTGGCAGTGGTCGCCGTCGCCGAGGCGCGCCCAGCAGTTGAGCCGGTGCGCGAGCGCCCAGCCGGTCGATTCGTCGGAGCGCTCGGTGAGTGAATATTTCGCCGCCGCCATCCA
>JAKSOX010000207.1 GCA_024405335.1 Kiritimatiellia bacterium | reverse complement strand
AAACCGGCGCGAACATAGCGGCTTGTCACGACCTCAAGTCCGGATGCATCAAGCAAGCCGGTTATTTCTTGCAAGGTGTATCGCCTGTCGACGACAAGGTATTCGGCTCTTAAGCCAGAAGAGCTTTCCGGAAATTGTTCCTTGTGATAGAACAAGCCCGTCGATTTATCCCACACGCCGCCCTTCTCAAAAAACTCCCCGGAAGAAATCATCGCATTGGACGGCGAAAGAGCGAATACCGCAGCGAGAAGTTGCGCGGGATCTGGATCATCCAGCGCCAAAATCCCCTGTTTTTCTGCATATTCACTGTTGGCGACGGATATAACGGCATAGCCGGACGGAGCAAGGTTCGCCTTGATGTTTTCGACTAGCTTCCGATTTTCGGCATCTTCCGAGAACGACCCGACTACATCATAAAGACATGTGATCAAGTCGCAAGGTTTTTTTGCGCGATAGGTACGGCAATCGGCAGTCTCAACGCCATTTTCTGCACCCGCTTCGGTAACGGCTAAATCAATCCCGGCAACCGAGGTGAAACCACGATCTCGAAAAGCTTTCACATGGCGCCCGGAACCTGACCCAAAATCGCAAACTGCCGCACCTCGGGAGATTTCCGGCACGAGCGATAAGATCGTGTCGATTTCTTGGACCGCCTTGCCCGCCCACGGTTGCGTCGCCTGCGGCATTCGCAAATAGGCGTCAGCCACGATCAACGAAGAGCGTTCGACAACGCGGGAAAAAGATTCTATTTGATCGGGAAGTTGATCGCGAAAGATTACCGCCAACCATTCTTGTCCAGAAGGCAACGCACCGTAACGCTGCGGAACATTCTTCCGCCCGACGATGATGTTAGTACGATCTGTAAAGAACTGAGTGTCAATAAATGACTCACGCGAGTCAATCGTCCACTCTGCATCCTTAAGAAAATCTATGTGGGACAGGATTTCGCCACGAATGAACTCACTATCCTGCAGGATGCGATCCGGTAGGCCGCTTCGAAAGGTCGCGCCCTCCAAGGCCTCAACCGTACAAGGGGAAGACGTGACGATTCCCCAAGCATAGTGATTCGAAAATCCCCAGATGGCATGGAGCAGCGAGGTTGCCATTCCTCGATGACGGTGCGCTTCGTCAACGACGAGCTGGACGACGAACGCGACTTTGCCACGAGACGTCTCACGTTCAAGGTAGATGGCTTGGCCAACCAGACGACCTTCACTGCGGCACAACGCAAAACGATATTCCGGACGATCGTACCATTCGCGGAACGCCTCCCATCGCATGCGAATGCGTCCGCCGGGCTTGCGCGGCGGAGGAACGTCCGCACTCCACCGGCCGTACGAAGTCGAGAAAACTGTCGCCAACTCCCGGCAAAGGCCGTCCGTCAGCGCATCCCCTCGCACGATCTCGAAAGCATACGACGCTTCACCGACCTGCCGAAAGGCAGAATCGTTGAAAGCGCAATCGCTCGGAGGGCTTGTTTTCATGTGGGCATATCATATCACGTTTCGCGCCACATGGAAACCCCTGCCGCGCGAGGCCGCGGCGCGGCTGGAATCCGCGCCCTACCGCACGAAGAGCGCGCGCATCTTCCGCGCGAAGACGTAGAGCCCGGGCACGAAGACGATGCCGAGGACGGTGGCGGCGAGCATGCCCGAGAACGTCGACACGCCGATGGCGCGGCGGCTGCCGGCGCCGGCGCCAGTGGCCCACACGAGCGGCAGAATGCCGAGGATGAACGTGAGGGCCGTCATCATCACGGCGCGGAAACGCTCGCGCGCGCCCGCCGCCGCGGCTTCGAGGAATCCGAGGTTTTCACGCGCCTCGGCCTCCTTGGCGAATTCCACCACGAGAATCGCGTTCTTCGACGCGAGGCCCACCAAGAGCACGATGCCGAGCTGCGCGTACACGTTCAGCGACTGGCCGGAAACCTTGAGTCCGAAGAGCGCGCCGAACACGGCCGCCGCCACGGACAGCATCACCGGCAGCGGAATCGTCCAGGATTCGTACTGCGCCACGAGGAACAGGTAGCCGAAGAGGATCGCGAGCGCCAACAGCGGCCCGGCCGTGCCGCGCGAACGCATTTCGTGGAACGTGAGTCCGGTCCATTCGCTGCCGTAGTCCGGCGGCAGGTTTTCCGCCAGAATGCGCTCGACCTCTTCGATCACCGCGCCCGAAGCGACGCCCGGCACGGGCGTGCAGAGAATCGAGCAGTACACGTACTGGTTGCGGCGGTAGATGGCGCGCGGGCCGAGTTCCTCCTTGAATTCGACCAACGCCCCCACGGGCACCATCGCGCCGGTTTCCGAGCGCACGTAGAGGCGCTTCACGGCCTCGGGGTCGGAACGCCCCGCCCAGTCGGACTGGATGGTCACGCGGTTCACCTGCGTGCCCAGGTTCACGTCGTTCACGTACAGCGATCCGAGGTAGTTCTGCAGCGTCGAATACAGCGTGGACAGCGGCACGCGCAGCATTTCGCACTTGTTGCGGTCCACCTCCAGGCGCAAATGCGGCGTTTTGGTGTTGTAGCCGAACACGGCGCTTTGGATGAGCGGCGACGCCTCGAACTTTTCGGCGATCATCGTGGCGACGCGCGCCAGGCGTTCGGGATCCACGTCGCCCCGCGCTTCCACCGTGGGCTCGACGCCGCCGATGGATCCGAAACCGGGAATCGCCGGCGGCGCGAAGGCGCGCGTCACCATGGCCGGGAGGTCGGCGTTCACCTCGTTGATCTTGGCGCGGACGTCCTGGTGCGACAAACCGGGCTTCCGGCGCTCGCTCCAGTCCTTGAGCGACACGGTCATCATCGCCTGGTTTTCGCCCTTGCCGCCGATGCGGCTCGACCCCACGGACACGAGGCAGCTTTCCACCCCTTCCACGCCCAGCATGCGCTCGACGTGCTCGGCCACGTGGTCCATCGTGCGCGGGATCGTCACGCCTTCCGGCAGGTTCGCGTCCACCATCACCACGCCCTGGTCTTCGTCCGGAATGAACGCCGGGGGAATGTGCTTGGCGAGCCACAGCGACGCCGCCACCATCACCGCGAAGAACACGCCCACGAGCAACAGCCGCCTGGCGAACGCCGTGGAAACGCCCACGTAGCCGTTGCGCACCGCGTTCAGCGCGGAGTTGAACCAGGCGAGCGGACCGCGCTTGAACGGGCGCGCTTCGCGCAACAGCAGCGACGTGAGCGCGGGCGCCAACGTCAGCGCGCTGACGGTCGAGAAGCAAACCGCCGCCGAAAGCGTCACCGAGAACTGCTGGTAGATTTTGCCCATGATGCCGCCAAGGAAACCGACCGGCACGAAGATTCCGAGCAGCACCAGAGTCGTCGCGACCACGGCGCCGGTGACGTCCTGCATCGCCTGGATCGTCGCCTCCTTCGCGTTGAGCCCGCGCATCTCGATGAGGAACTGCACGCGCTCCACCACCACGATGGCGTCGTCCACCACCGTGCCGATGGCCAGCACCAGGCCGAAGAGCGTGAGGATGTTCACGGAATACCCCAGCGCGGCCATCACGG
>JAKSOX010000206.1 GCA_024405335.1 Kiritimatiellia bacterium | reverse complement strand
TGATCATCACGCACAACCAGCACACGATCGCCGGCTCCGACCTCGTGTACGGCGTGAGCCAGCAGGAGAAGGGCGTTTCCCGCATCATTTCGATGAAACTTTCCGACATCGGCATCAAGGAAAAGGCGTAAGACAATGGAACTCAAGGGCACGATCACGGCGATGCTCACGCCGTTCAACCGGGACGGATCGGTGGACTACGGCCGTCTCAAGGCGTTCGTGGACTGGCAGTGCGAAAACGGCGTGGAGGGCATTTGCGCCGTCGGCACGAGCGGCGAATCCCCCACGCTTTCCCACGAGGAGCACCACAAGGTGATCGAGGAGACGATCAAGTACGCGGCGGGCCGCGTGAAGATCGTCGCCGGCACGGGCGCGAATTCCACGGCCGAGGCGATTTCCCTCACGCGGGCGGCCATCGCCGCGGGCGGCGCGGACGCGACCTTGCAGGTCACGCCCTACTACAACAAGCCGAATCCCGAAGGCCTCTACCGCCATTTCATGACGGTGGCCGATCTGGGGCTGCCCGTGGTGCTCTACAACGTGCCCGGCCGCAGCGGCAAGGAGATCCCGCTCGAGGTCGTGGAGCGCCTTGCGAAGCACCCGAACGTGGTGGCCATCAAAGAGGCGGCCGGCAGCGTGGACCGCGTGAGCGCGATCAAGCGCGCGCTGCCCGGATTCACCGTCCTTTCCGGCGACGATTCGCTGACGCTGCCGATGATTTCCGTGGGCGCGTCGGGCGTCGTTTCCGTGGCGTCCAACGTGATTCCGAAGGAGATGGGCGACTTCGTGCGCTGCGCGCTCGCGGGCGATTTGGCGAAGGCGCGCGAAGCGCATCTGAAGTTCTATCCGCTGTTCCGCGACCTGTTCATCGACACGAACCCCATCATGGCCAAGGAAGCGCTCGCGCTCATGGGCAGGATGGAGCTCCGGTTCCGCCTGCCGTTGTGCGAAACGACGGACGCGAAACGCGAACAGCTCAAACGGACGCTCGCCGGACTCGGCGTGGTTTGATTTGTTTGCGCCCCAGTGGCGGCGGCAAACGTGCTATAATACGCGCACATGAGCAAGGTTCTCTACCAAAAAGAGTTTTTCGACCGGGAATACACGCGGCGCGAGGCGTACGCACGCGTGTGGAAATACGCTCGAAAATACCGTTTCCGCTTGGTCGTGGGCGTTTTGGCGGGCATGTGCACCGCCGGCACGATGTTGCCGCTGTTCCAGGTGGTGAGGCCCGCGCTGCAGCACGTCGAATCGCACGACAACGCCGTGCGGGAAGCGAAAGCGGAATCCGCGCCCGCGCCGGCCGCGGATGCGCCCGCGCCGAAGCCCGTTCGCGCGAAGAACGCGTTCGACAAGCAGATCGAAAAGAATTCCAAATTGCCGAGCTGGTATCCCGAGGCCGAGTATTGGGCCGCGAAGCTCGGCATTCAGCTCCAGACCGAGCAGGGGGGCATGGCCGGGGCGTTGCTGCTGATCGTGGTGGTGGTGGTGCCGTTGCTGGCCGCGTTGCGCCTGGGCATGACGTATTTGAACCACTACTGCCTCAGTTGGGCGGGTGCGCATGCCGTGGCGGATCTCCGGCAGGAAATGCTCGAACACGTGCAGCGGCAGGGCATGCAGTTCTTCGGGCGCGTGGACGTGGGGCAGCTCATGACGCGCATTTCGGCCGATCCCCAGCAGATACAGACGATCCTCACGACGATTCTCACCGAAGTGGCGCTTGCCCCGTTCGAAATTCTCGTGGCCGTGGGCTACATCGTCTGGTACGCGATCGTCCACGACATGCTTCCCACCCTGATGCTCATCTGCGTGGGGTTTCCGCTCTTCGTTTTCCCCGTCCACATGCTGGGGCGCACCATCAAGAAATGGGCAAAACGGACGATGGAGCGCGGCTCCATGATCGGCTCGAAGATCCACGAGGTGCTTACGTGCGTCAAAGTCGTGAAAAGCTACAATGCCGAGCAGTTCGAAAACGAACGCTACGCCGCCACGAACAGATATCTGCTCAAGTCCACGATGAAGGGGCTGCGCGTCGGTCTCATGGTGGGTCCCAGCGTGGAAACGGTGGGCATTCTGCTCATTTGCGCGTTTCTCGTGTGGTGCTTCGCCATGGGCGTGAAGATTTCCGACGTCGTGCCGATGCTCGCGCCGCTGCTGATCATCTACAAGCCCGTGAAGCAGATTTCCAAGCTGCAGGTGCAGATTGAGACGACCATGGCGTCGTTGACGCGAATCTTTTCCGTGCTCGACTTGCGCATGGAACTTCCGGAAAACCCGTCCGCCAAACCGAAGGCGTCGTTCGACGACAAGGTCGTTTTCGAGAACGTCTCGTTCCGCTACGACGCGGCCGAGCGGGACGCCGTCAAGGACGTTTCGTTCGAACTGCCGCGCGGCAAGATGGTGGCCGTGGTGGGGTCCACCGGATCCGGCAAGTCGACGCTTTCCGGATTGCTCGCGCGTTTCTACGATCCGACGCGAGGCCGCGTGGCGATGGACGGAACCGATTTGCGCGATTTGCGCACGGCCGACCTCCACGCGCTCGTCGGCGCGGTCACGCAGGAGGCGCTGCTCTTCAACGACACGATCGAAGAGAACATCCGCTATGGTTCGCCGGACGCCACGCACGAGCAAGTCGTGGCAGCCGCGAAGATGGCCAACGCGCACGATTTCATCATGGCGCAGCCAGAGGGCTACGGACGCATCGCGGGCGAAAAGGGCTTCGCGCTTTCCGGCGGCGAACGCCAGCGCGTTTCCATCGCGCGGGCGATTCTGCGCAACCCGCCGATTCTCATTCTCGACGAGGCGACGAGCGCGCTCGACACGGTGACGGAAAAACTGGTGCAGGAAGCATTGGACAATCTGATGCAGAACCGCACGACGTTCGCCATCGCGCATCGGCTTTCCACAATTCGCCACGCCGACCTCATCCTCGTGATGCAGGACGGCGAAATCGTCGAACGCGGCACGCACGACGAGCTTTACGCTCTGGACGGCGTTTACCGCAAGTTGTGCGACATGCAGCACCAAAAATGATTCCGCGCACGCCGCATCCAGTTTCCCCTCTGCATCTGTCCTTGTCCTTTGTCCACCATCCACTTCACGCATTCGCCGCCCGCCAGTTGCTTCCATCGCTATTCACTATCCACTGCCGCTTCTGCTTTCCCGCCCGCCGGGCGGGCTGCTTTCGCGCGGAGCTCTCCCGCTATGGCGACGCGCATTTGTCGCTATGGCGACGCGCGTTTGTCGCTATGGCGACGCGCGTTTGTCGCTATGGCGACATGCGCTTGTCGCTATGGCGGAAATGCTGTGTCGCTATGGCGACAACGGCGTGTCGCTATGGCGGAAATGTCGTGTCGCTATGGCGACAATGCCCCGCCCCAACCGAGGCCCGATCGCGCGTGGCTTGGACGATTGGGACGGATGGGACAAGTGGGACGGCCCAGCGTGCTTTCGCGGCCCTACTCCCCGGCCCCGCGCGCTTCCGTGGATTTTCTTTGCGCCGCGCCCCGCCGCAATCCGCCGCCGTCCCCACGCACCGATATCCACTATTCCCTATTCACTG
>JAKSOX010000205.1 GCA_024405335.1 Kiritimatiellia bacterium | reverse complement strand
AATCCATTCCGTGAAGTTGTGGGAAACGCCCACGTCGTGCGCGGAATACCGCGCGGCCGAAAACGTGGTATAATGGGGGCATGAAAACACTTCTGGGATTGTTGTCCGTTCCGCTTTTCTGTTCGCTTTTCGCCGGCGAGCGCGTGTCGCTTTGGCCGGAAGGAAAGATGCCCGACGCCCAGCCGCGGCAGATCGCGGCGATGGTCGGGGAAACGTCGCCCGGCAAGGCGCCGTACCTCGAATGGCTGCCGCCGCCGGCGGCGTCGAACGCCAACGGCATCTGCATGATCCTGATTTCCGGCGGCGGCTACCGCAATCTCTGCGACGGGTGGCTCGTCGACCTCTGGAACGAAAAGTTCACGGCGTACGGCTGCCGGTGCGTGAAACTCGTCCACCGCACGCCGCGTCCGGAAGGACTGCCGTTCTACCAGTCCGCCTGGGAGGACGCCCAGCGCGCGGTGCGCCTCGTCCGGCGCGACGCCGCCAAGCGCGGCTTCAAGGCGAACCGCGTGGGCGTGATCGGCATGAGCGCCGGAGCGCATCTTTCCACGCTCCTGGCCACGAGCGCGCTGACGCCGGCGTACGCGCCGGTGGACGAGCTGGACGAGGATCCGTGCCACGTGGATTTCGCGATCACGGGCGCGATCGCCTACGGCCACGCCGAGGGCAACGCGCCGTCGTTCACGGCGCCCGAGTTCAAGTTCGACGCGAAGACCGCGCCCATGTGCATGTTCCACGGCGGCGTGGACGTGTGCACGCCGCTGGCGTCCACGCACGTGTACCGCGAACTCCGCAGGCGCGGCGTGCCGGCCGAGCTGCACCTTTTCGCGGACCGTCCGCACAACTTCTGGGGGCTCGCCGCGAAGCCCGGCGCGCTCGCCGGCTACGACAACTGGTTCGCCGACGCGACGGGGTTCATCCGCCAGCTGAATCTCGACGGCCGCCTCGGCGCCGAAGTCGAAAGCAAGGACCATTGGGTCGCCGACTTGCCCGTGGCGTTCGAAAAGCAGGCCCTGTGGCCGGAAGGCCTCATGCCGGACGCGAGCACCAACCAATGCACGCCGTTCCTCGAATGGCACGTGCCGAAGACGTTGACGACGCGCGCGATCCAGATCGTCTATTCCGGCGGCGGCTATTGGGACAACCACCCAGAAGAATGGGACGGCGTGCCGGCGGCGCGCAAGTTCCTGAACGCGAAGGGCATGGCCGTGGTGGTGCTCAAGTACCGCACGCCGTACCTCAAGGGCGCGCCCAAGCACCGGGCGGCGTGGCAGGACCTCCAGCGCGCGGTGCGCATGGTGCGCGCCCAGGCGAACGCGCGCGGGCTCGATCCGAACCGCATCGGCGTGTGGGGGTCTTCGGCGGGCGGCCATTTGTCGCTCATGGGCGCCACGAGCGCTTCCGTGGCGTCCTACGCGCCGGTGGACGCGGCGGACGCGCTGCCGTGCAACGTGCAGTGGGCCGTGGCGGTGTACCCCGCGTACGCGCTCACGGACGGCGCGGAAAACGTGAACAAGACGGGCGGCAACGACAATTCCGCGGTGCCCGTGCCCGAATTCGCGTTCGACGCGCTCACGTGCCCGACGCTTTTCCTGCACGGCGACGCGGACGCCTGGGCGGCGATGAATTCCGTCAAATGCTGGGAGAAGATGCGCGCGATGGGCGTGCAGGGCGACGTGCACACGCTCGTGAAGCGCGGGCACTGCTTCATGATGAAGGCCGCGCCCGGCACGGGTTCCTACGACTGGCTCGACCGCGCGTGGGAATTCATGAACCACAAGGGCTTCAACCGCTGACGCGAAGGGGACGCACGTGAACAGACGCGAATTTCTCAAGGGAACGGCCTGGATGGGCGCGGCGGCGTTTTGCGCCGGTTGCATGCGGGAAAAGGTTCTCGGGGCGGCGGCCGTCGGCGCGCCGATGCAGGGGGTCCGGCTGCCGAAGATGGACCGCGTCCGGCTCGGCATCGTGGGGCTCGGCAACCGCGGCCTCTGGGCGCTGCAGCGCATATCCGCCATCCCCGGCGTGGAAATCGCGGCCGTCGCCGACCTCCACGCGGGACGCGTCGCGAACGCGCAGAAGTGGCGCGCGGAGAACGGCCACGCCCCCGTGCCGCACGCGTTTTCGGGCCCCGACGCGCATCGGCGGCTCGTGGATCCGGCGCTCGTGGACGTGGCGTACGTGGTGACGAACTGGCAGACGCACGTGCCGATCGCGCTCGAGGCGATGCGCGCCGGCTGCCATGCGTTCGTGGAAGTGCCCGCCGCGTTCACCGTGGACCAGTGCTGGGAACTCGTGGAGACGAGCGAGAACACGAGGCGCGCGTGCATGCAGCTCGAAAACTGCTGCTACGGCGAAATCGAGATGCTCGCGCTGAATCTCTGCCGCAAAGGGCTGCTGGGCGAACTCGTCCACGGCGAGGCGGGCTACGTGCACGACTTGCGCAGCAACTTCGACTGGGACCTGCCGAATTCCCCGAAGGCGATCGGCCTGGACGGCGACAGGCAGGATTTCTGGCGGCTCGACTGGAACACCGCGCACAAGGGCAACCAGTACCCCACGCACGGCCTGGGCCCGATTTGCCAGTACATGGGCATCAACCACGGCGACGCATTCGACCACCTCGTGTCGCTCGAGTCCAACCAGTTCAACCTCGAAGCGTACGCGAAGGCGAAGTATCCCGCGGACGGCTGGAAGGCGCGGCGCAAAATCGCGATGGGCGACATGAACGTCACGCTGATCAAAACGGCGAAGGGGCGGTCCATCACGCTCCAGCACGACGTCTGCTCGCCGCGTCCCTACACGCGCATCAACACGATCACGGGCACGCGGGGCATCCTCACGGACTACCCCTACCGCGTGGCGTTCGAGGAGAAGCCGGGCGACGGCGCCGCGCACGCGTTCTTCGACGAAAAGAAGGCGGCGGAAATCCGCAAGCGCCACCGCCATCCCATGTGGGAACACGCCGGTCCCCTGGCGGAGACGGTGGGCGGCCACGGCGGCATGGACTTCATCATGGACCTCAGGTGGGCGTACTGCCTGCAGAACGGTTTGCCGCTCGACACGGACGTGTACGACCTCGCCACGTGGTGCAGCGTGTGCGAACTTTCCGAGCGCAGCGTGCGCGCGCGGTCGAAGACGATGGACTGCCCCGACTTCACGCGCGGCGCCTGGCGCACGGCGGCGCCGTTCGGCGTGTACGACGTGGACGTGGCGAAGATGGGCTTTTCCAGGGAACAGCTCGAAGCCGCCGCCAAAGGCGCGATGGAGGTGTGAGGAAACGGCCGGCGCGCCGTTTTGGCTTTCGCGCGCGTCCGTCCGCACGGCGTCGCCCGAGTCGGCGCGGTTGCCACCGGGGCAGGAACGTGTTATATTACCCGCATCGCAAACCAAGGAGGAATCATGAGCTACAAGGAAGCGCAAAAGAAGTACGCCGCTTTGGGCGTGGACACCGAGAAGGCGATCAAGGCCCTCTCGCAGATCAAAATCTCCATGCACTGCTGGCAGGGCGACGACGTGGGCGGATTCGAGAACGATCTCGGCGCCACGGGCGGCATCCAGAC
>JAKSOX010000204.1 GCA_024405335.1 Kiritimatiellia bacterium | reverse complement strand
ATACCACGTTCGACGCCCGTCCGTCAACAACTCTCCGCGACATGATTGCAAATCGGCAATCCCCAAAAACGAATTACGTGCTATAATGGCGGGCCATGAACGAGGAAAACTACGAATTGATCGATTCCGGCGACGGCAGGAAATTCGAACGTTTCGCGGACGTGACCCTGGTGCGCCCGTGCTCCCAGGCCGTGTGGCGGCCGGACCGCCCCGGCGATTGGGCCCGCGCGACGGCCGCGTTCGACCGCGAGGACGGCAACCGTTGGCACGGGAGGAACCGTCTGCCCGATTCCTGGATTCTCGACACCGCCGGCATCAGGTTCAAGCTTTCCGGCACCGACTTCGGCCACTTGGGCATTTTTCCAGAACAGCGCGCCCAGTGGAAATGGATCCGCGAAACGATCCGCGCAACCAAGGCAGCCCGCGGCGAAACGCCCAAGGCGCTCAACCTCTTCGCCTATTCCGGCGGCTCCACGATCGCCGCCGCCCAGGGCGGCGCCGAGGTCTGCCATCTGGACGCCTCCAAGGGCATGGTTCTCTGGGCGCGCGAAAACGCCGCCCTGAACGGACTTGCCGACCACCCCGTCCGCTGGATCGCGGACGACGCGCACAAGTTCTGCGAACGCGAACTCCGCCGCGGCCGCCGCTACGACGCCATCGTCTTCGACCCGCCCACTTTCGGACGCGGCTCGAACGGCGAAACCTACAAGATCGAGCGCGACCTCTCCCGCACGCTCGACCTCGTGAAATCCCTGTTGAGCGACAGGCCGGCGTTCGTGCTCTTCTCGTCGCACACGCCGGGGCTTTCGCCGATCGTGGCCGAAAACGTCATGTCCCAGGCGTTTCCGCGGGCGAAAATCGAAACGGGCGAAATGCTCCTCGAAGGCCGCGGCCGCCCGTGCCCTTCCGGCATCTACTGCCGCGTCGCGTTCTGACGCTCACTTCACGAGCGACAGGAACTCCGCGCGGGCGCGTTCGTCCGAACGGAACGTGCCCAGCACGGCGCTCGTGACCATTTCGGAATTCTGCTTTTCCACGCCGCGCATCATCATGCACAGGTGCTTGGCCCGGATCACCACGCCCACGCCCTCCGCGCCAGTTTCCTTCATCACCGCGTCCGCGATCTGCTCGGTGAGACGCTCCTGGATCTGGAACCGGCGCGCGTACATGTCCATGATGCGCGCGAGTTTGGAAACGCCAAGCACCTTCCCCGTGGATATGTAGCCGATCGCGCAGCTGCCGTAGAACGGCAGCATGTGGTGCTCGCACAGCGAATAAAGCTCGATGTTCTTGAGGATCACCATGTGGTTGGTGCCGCTCGTGAAATACGCGTTGTTGACCACGGTTTTGACGCTCTGGCGGTAGCCGCGCGTCAGATAGGTCATCGCCTTCGCGACGCGCGCGGGCGTTTTCCGGAGTCCCTCGCGGTCGGGGTCCTCGCCCAGCTCCAGGAGAATCTCCCGCACCAGCGCGGCGAGTTTTTTCTGGTCCGGTTCTTTGTCTGCACGACTTTTCATGGCGGTTTTCCTCAATGCGTTCCGGCGGACTTCGCGGCGGCTTCTTCGGCGCGGTTTATGAGCACGGCCACGTAGGACGCGAACCCGTGGTTGCAGCTTGCGGTGGGCGAATCGTGCTCCCACAGCGTGCCCGTCTTGTCCGCCATGCCGAGGTAGTAGCCGCGCATTTCGCGCACGGCCTGCGCAGAAAGCCCGCGGCGGGAAAGAATTTCCAACCGCATCAGATTGCCGATGAAGGCGTTGGACGGCCACACTTCGGGGTGGAGCTTTTTCCGCTTGCGGTCGGGACCGAACTCCGCGACGAGCTTCTTCCAGAGGTCCGGATGCAGCTCGGGCGTGGCGACGCCGTGGAAGAACGCGTAGTACTGGCACGTCTCCGTCACGTCCGGATGCGCCGCGTTGTCGCGGAACCAGGTCCCGTCGAACGCCTTCGCGCGGATCGTCTCGCGCAGCTTCGCCGCCTGCTTCGCGAGTTTCGGGCGCCCGTAGAGTTTCGCGACGGCGTCGAGCACGTCGGAATAGGTCATGTTCGAAGGATAGTTCACGCCCTTCACCAGATGCAGCTCGTTCGCGTGGCTCCATTCCACGAACACCCACGCTGGCAGGTTCTCCAGCAGGCCGTCCTTGTTCAGATGGCGCGCGTAGAAGTCCACGAGCCCTTCCACGCGCGGCTTCAGCAGATCGACCGTTTCGCGGTCGCCGGTGCGCGCGGCGTAGTTGGCGAGCTCGAGCACGAACCACATCGACCAGTTGGGAATGAAGTTTTTGTTCCGGTGGTCGCCGGGATAGCACATCGCCACCATGCCTTCGGGCAGCGAAGGGAAGCGCTCCGCGAGCGCGAAATTGCGCAGGAACGTGCGTTCGATCTCGTTGCCGCCCGTGAACAGCGCTTCGGCGGGACCGGTGAAGTAACTGTCGCACAGCCAGCCCGCGCGCTCGCGGCTGGGGCAGTCGGTGAACACGTCCACCGCGTTCTGCGCAAAGGTTTCGCGCGCGGCCTCGAAGATCCGGGTGAGCTCCGGATCCTTGCTCAGGCACTTGCCGCGGCCCGCGTCCGGATTCTTGTAGGTGCGCACGGAAAGCGAATCCACCTCCGCTTCGCCGCCGAGCATGTACACTTCGGCGAACTTGAAGGTGTACGCCTCGAAACTTTCGAACGCGTATTCGCCGGGCCGGGAGACGTCCCACGCAACCGCGTTGCAGCAGCCGAAGCGGTTCACGAAGTCGAGCTTGCCGTCCTTGAGGATTTCGTCGAAGCACACCACGAGCAGCCCCGGCGTTTTCACCTTCGCCGCGAGGCGGATGAAGCCCGTGGCGTTGATCCGGCCCATGAAGCGGAGCGCTCGGCCGGACGAGACGCGGCGGCCGTCCTTCGGAACCCCTTCCGCGACGACCGCCTTCACCGCGGACATTTCGCGGTAGAGGTTGAAGGAAAGATCCCGCTCGAACCAGCCCTTGCCGTCCTGGGAATTTTCGGGCGTCACGAAACGGTACGGCTTCACCGGTTCGGGACGTTCCGCGCGCGACGTGGCGAGTTCGGCCACGGGCTTGTAGGAGACGTCCGTCTCGAACTTCGGGTACGGAGCCCCGCGCGGCAGGAACTTCACGGGCGGCTGCTCCTTGAGTTTGAGTTCCGCGCCCTTCCCGTCCATCCACGCGCGCCAGTCCGGTCCCACGCGATACGCTTCGCTGAACGCGCGCTGGAAACTGTAGCGAACCGTCTTCTGGACACGCGAAGTCCCGTACGCCTTCACGCCGTCGCCCGTGGCGAGCAGCACGTCGCCGCCGCTCGTCACTTCGGCCTGCAGAAAACCGGGGTGGTCGACCACGTAGTAGGTGCCCACGTTGTAGGCCTGGCCTTCGATCTGCAGCACGTTGCGGCCTTTCTTGGCCGCGCCCGCGAGATCCCATTCGTCCACGCGGAACCAACCGTGTGGACCGCGCGCCGGACCGTACGCCGCGAACTTGCCGTTCACGTACACGCGGAACAGCGAACAGCCCGCCAGCTTCAGCGTCAAATCGCCGCCCTGCCAGTCGAATTCGCCGCG
>JAKSOX010000203.1 GCA_024405335.1 Kiritimatiellia bacterium | reverse complement strand
CGACCGCTACTTCCTTTCGGACGTCACGGACTGGATCCTCGAGCTCGACCACGGCATCTGCTATCCGTACAAGGGCAACTACGAGGAATGGCTCAAGCAGAAACAGGCGATGCTCGCGCGCGAAGCGAAGGTGGAGAAGAGCCGCCAGAAACTGCTGGAGAACGAACTCAAGTGGATCCAGACGAATCCTTCGGGACGCCACTCCAAGGCGCAGGCCCGCGTCAAGCGCTACGAAGAACTGCAGGCGAAGCAGGTTTCCACGCGCGAGGACGATCTCGTCATCCGCATTCCGCCGGGGCCGCGGTTGGGCGATCTGGTGGTGAAGGCCGAACACGTGAAGATGGGTTTCGACGGCGAAATCCTCTACGAGGACCTCAACTTCAACCTGCCGCGCGGCGGCATCGTGGGCGTAATCGGCGGCAACGGCGCCGGCAAGACCACGCTCTTCAAGCTGATGACCGGCGCCCTGAAACCGCTCGGCGGCGAATTGCGCATCGGCGAAACGGTGAAGCTTTCCTACGTGGACCAGATGCGCGGCGAGCTCGATCCAAACCAGACGGTGTACGAGGCGATCACGGGCGGCGGCGAATTCGTCCGGCTCGCCGGCGAGACGATGATGAACGGCCGCGCGTACTGCTCGCGGTTCAACTTCCGCGGCTCCGAGCAGCAGAAGAAGGTGGGGGTGCTTTCCGGCGGCGAGCGCAACCGCGTGCACCTCGCGAAACTGCTCACTTCGGGCGGCAATCTGCTGCTGCTCGACGAACCGACGAACGACCTCGACGTGGCGACGCTCCGGTCGCTGGAGGAAGGCCTCGAAGAATTCGGCGGCTGCGTGATGGTGGTGTCGCACGACCGCTGGTTCCTCGACCGCATCGCCACGCACATCCTCGCGTTCGAGGGCAAGGGCAAGACCACGTGGTTCGAAGGCGGCTATTCCGACTACCGCGAAATGAAGGCGAAATCCCGCTGACGCCGCCGCGCTACGCTAACCAAGGCGAGGGGAGACGAGATGCCAGGCAACGTGCCGGAAACGTCGACGACGCTTTTGCGGGATTTGGCGAGCGATTCGCAGCACGCCCGGTGGGGCGAGTTCGTGGGCCGCTATCGTCCGATGATGGAATCCTTCATGTTCAAAAACTTCCCGTCGCTCGACGCGGACGACATCATCCAGGAAACGCTCATATCGCTGATTCGGGTGTTTCCCGTCTATCACTACGTTCCGAGCGAAAAGGGCGCGTTCCGCAGTTATTTGACGGGAGTTTTGAGGCATCGGGCGCTCAAGGCGATCGCCCGGTCGGCGAAGCGCGCCGAACTCGTGGCGGTCTACGCGGACGATCGGCGGTCGCAAAACGCCTCCGTCGAAGACGAAGACAGGGTGTGGCGCGAGGCCGTTTTCGAAATCGCCTTGCAGCAGTATCTTGCCGACGACGCGGTCAACGCGTTGACCAAACGGGTTTTCACGCAGCTGGCCGTGAACGGTGAAAAGCCGGAGACGGTGGCGCAGACGTTTGGCATCGCGCGCAATTCCGTCGACCAGATCAAGAGCCGGAGCATGGCGCGGTTGCGCGAACTCGTGAAGGCGCTGGAGAAGGTGGATCATGCCGGATTCGACCACGGAACAGTTTGAGCAGTTCCTGTCCGACCACGTTCCAATGGACGCCAAAACGGCTTTCTCGTGTGGCGAGTGCGTCGGCGCGTGGCGCGTCATGGCGTTTTTGGGGAAAGGCGGCAACGGCGAGGTCTACCGCGTTGAACGCGAGAACGATCGCGAGCAGGGGGCTTTGAAGTTTTTTGTTCCGCAGCCGGACAAAAGCGCTTCGCAGACGCATGCCGCACGATTGCGCTTCGAGCGGGAAATGCACCTGCTGTCCGAAAACAAGTGCTTTGGTTTCCCTCGTTTTTTGGACCGGGGCGAGATGCGCGGCTCTCCGTATTACGTGATGGAACTGCTGGAACCAGTCATGTTGCCGTCGGATGACGCAGGCGTGGCGTCGTTCGTGCTTCAGCTCGCGGCATGCGTCAGGATTTTGCATCTCCATGGCGTCGTCCACCGCGACGTCAAACCGCAGAACGTCATGCGGCGCAAGAACGGCGAACTGGTGCTGATTGATTTCGGCGCCGTCAAGGAGTTCGCGGAGAATCCCGCGTCCACTGGTTCCACCGTGACGCTTGTGGACGGCAAGGCCGTTGGCGTCGGAACGCCGCGGTATGCCGCCCCGGAGCAATTCAATGGAGGGGCGGTTTCGCCGGCGACAGACATCCACGCTCTGGGCATGGTGATCAACGAATGTTTTGGCGGGCGTCCTCCCCGCGCGTGGGAGCGCATCGTCAACCGCTCGACGTGCTCGATTCCCGAACTCCGTTACGACAACGTCGATGCATTCGCGGCGGCCGTTCGCCGTCGCCACCTTGGGCGCAACGCCGTTCGCGGGGCGTGCGTTTTGCTTGCGCTTGGTTTGGCGGCTGCGTTCGCGGCGTCCGTCGCCGCGTCGCATCGGCGAACGGGCGCGTCGGCGCTTGCGGCCAATGCCGTCGACGAGTTTCCGGCGCGCGGAGAATCGGCGTGGCAGAACGCGGAAAAGCGCATCTACGTCAAGACGGGCGCACAGGGCGGAAACGGATCGGCGAAACGTCCGTTCGGGACGATTTCCGCGGCGCTCAATTCGGCGGACGAGGGGTGCGTCGTCGAAGTCGGGGCAGGCGAGTACCGCGAATCCTTGGAAATATCCGCCAAACGAATCCGGCTTGTCGCGTCGTCGGGCGCCGGGAAAACCGTGATTCGCGGCGCGCTTGGAAAAAGCGTCGTCGCAATCAAATCGGGTGCCGATGGCGCGGTCGTCAGAGGATTCACGCTGACCGGCGGCATCGGCACGCCCTGTTCGTCGTCGTATGGGTTCGATTACTATGGCGGCGGCGTGTACGCCAAAGCCCCGGCGATTGTCGAGGATTGCATCATCGAAGGAAACGGCAAGGGCGTTCCCAAGAAGAGCGCCTGCACTTTTGGCGGCGGCGCTTTCGCTTCCGGCGTCGCCGTGACTTTCAGGAACTGCCTGATCCGCGACAACTTCGCTTGGGCTTGCGGCGGCGGACTGATGACCGAGCGCGCCGGAGGAAAACTTGTCGTCGAAAATTGCACGATCGAGGAGAACAACGCCACCTTTTTCCTTGGCGGGCGCAGAGGCGGAATCGCCGTTACCGACAATGGAACGCTGGCGCTGGAGAGATCGGTCGTCTGGAAGAACGGCGGCGATCAGATCGCCGGCTTCGGCGCGTACGCCATCGGCACGCGCGTGCAGGCGGAGGATTCGCTGATCGGGGGCGGTGTGGTCGCCCCGTGTGTCGAGCGGGTGGCGTTTGGGACTGGCTGCGTCAGCAGGATCTCCAAACAGACGGAAACGTGGGGCGCCCGCGTCGAATAGACGCTTTGCGCCGAGCCCGCCGCATTTCCACAATGCAAAAATCGCCCAATCCAAATCTTCCAGCGTGCCAACTTGGCACGAAAACGCTCGCTTGGAGCACTCCTTTTGGGGTATAACCCCTAAGCCCTTTGGGGTCTTACCCCAAACCCGTTTGGGGTCCTACCCCAAGGTCGTTTGGGGTTATACCCCAAAAGGGTTTGGTGTCAACCCCAAACGCATTTGGTGT
>JAKSOX010000202.1 GCA_024405335.1 Kiritimatiellia bacterium | reverse complement strand
TCATCCCGCACATCGACAAGTTCGACGAGACGAACTGGTACACGCTCGAGGAGCTCAAGATGCGCAACGAGGCGCGCAAGATGCTGCATCTCCCCGAGCTGAGGCTCAGCTGCACGTGCGTGCGCGTGCCGATCGCCCGCGCCCATTCGGAGTCGCTGAACCTCGAGTTCGAGAACGACATCACGCCGGAAGAGGCGCGCGAGATCCTGAAGGGCGCCAAGGGCGTGAAGGTGGTGGACGATCCGCTCAACGGCGGCTATCCGATGCCGCTGGACGCGACGGCCAAGTACGACGTGCTCGCCGGCCGCATCCGCCAGGACATTTCGCGCAAGGACAAGAAGGGCCTCGAAATGTTCGTTTCGGGCGACCAGCTGCTGCGCGGCGCGGCGCTGAACGCCGTGGAAATCGCGGAACACCTCGTCAAGCGCGGCCTGGTGTGACCACCTGACGCCGCCCTCCGGCCATGTACCTCAAGCAGCTCGACATCATCGGCTTCAAAAGCTTCGCGGACAAAACCCGGCTCACCTTCGAGCCGGGCATGATCGCCATCGTCGGCCCCAACGGATGCGGCAAGTCGAACGTGTCCGACGCGATCCGGTGGGTGCTGGGCGAGCAGCGGCCCACGGCGCTGCGCTGCTCGAAGCTGGTGGACGTGGTGTTCAACGGCACGGACACGCGCAAGCCGCTCGGCTTCTGCGAGGTGTCCATCACCTTCGCCGACTGCGAGGCGCTGCTGGGCACGGAATACCACGAAGTCACGGTGACGCGCCGCGTGAGCCGCGACGGGTCCGGCGAATATTTCATCAACAAGCAGGCGAGCCGCCTCAAGGACGTGCAGCGCCTGTTCATGGGCACGGGCATCGGCACCACTTCCTACTCGGTGATGGCGCAGGGCCAGATCGACCAGATCCTCTCCTCCAAGCCCGAGGACCGCCGCGCGGTGTTCGAAGAAGCCGCCGGCATCACGAAGTTCAAGGCGGACCGCAAAGAGGCGATCCGCAAAATCGAGCAGACCGAGCAGAACCTGCTGCGCGAGGCGGACGTGCTGCGCGAAATGAAGCGCCAGATCGGTTCGCTGCAGCGCCAGGTGGGCAAGGCCAACCGCTACAAGGAACTGCGCGACCAGGTGCGCGGGCTCGACATCTACGTGTGCAAGGACAAGATCCGCACCTACGACCTCGCGCTCGAGCTGAACGCGCAGAAGCGCGTCGAGACGGCGCGCCAGATCGAGGAATCCACCGCGGCGGTGAACGCGTCCGAAAGCGCCGTGCAGCAGTTCCACGCCGACATCCACGCCATCGAGGAGAAACTCGCGTCGCTCGCCACCGAGGCGGCGGCGGCGGACGCGGCCTACGCCCGCGCACGCGAGATGATCGAAGTGGACCAGACGCGCATTTCCGAATACCGCCAGTTCGCCGAACGCGACGGCCGGGAAATCGCGGAGGCGCGCAGGACGCTCGAGGAGACGACGCTCCAGCTCGAATCGCTGGCCCAGAAGACGGCGTTCCTGGAAGTGGGCCTCGCCAACGCCCGCGGCGAACAGGAAACGGCGCAGGCGGCGTTCGACGCCGGCGAGAAGAAGGTGGACGAACTCCGCGTCGCGCTGCAGACCGCGCGCACGGATTCCGTAGGCTGCGACCGCCGCGCGGCGGCGACGCGCGACGAAATCGCCCGGCTCGAATACGCCGCGCGCGAAGCGATTTTGAAAAAGGAACGCCTTTCGAGCGAAGAGGCGCAGCTCGGGCTGAGCGTCGCGGCCGGCGAGAAGACGCTGGCGGAAACCCAGGCGAAACTGGACGCCGCCCGCGGCCGCGAAGACGTCGCCGCGCAGGCCGCGCAGGCGCGCGAGGAGGCGCTGGAGACGCTGCGCCGCGAAATCGACGAAGCGCGCGACCACCTGGGCGAGATGCAGACCGAGGCCGCCACGCGCGAGGCGCAGCTGGAGATGCTCAAGGACGAGTCCGCCGCCACGGTGGTGCTCGAAAGCGTGTTCACGCGGGCGGACGGCTACGTGCGGGTCGCGGCCGTCGCAACGGGCCGGGAGGGCGCGCAAATCGCGGCGGGGGACCGTCTCGTGGAGCATCTGCCGATCGCCGAAGACCAGCTGGAAACGGCGGACCGGCTGTTGGGCGACATCGTCCTCACGGGCGGCGAAAACGGCGCGTGGACGCCCGCGACGGGGGTGGAGTCGACGTCGGGCCACGTGTCGCCGATCACCGAGGCCGAGCGCGCGCTCGCGGAGCTGAAAGTCCGGATCGAAAAGGCGCGCGAAACGCTCGCGACCGGCGCGGAGAACACGAAGCTTCTGGCGGACGAACTGCGCGCGGCGCAGGGCGCGCTCGCGGAGGCGCGCCGCGCCGCCGCCGAGGCGCAGGGCGCGCAGCAGTCGATCGCCCGCGATTTCAACGCGCTCAGGGAACGCCACGCGCGCGTCAGGGCCGAACTCCAGGGCGTGCTGGACGCGAACGCCGACGACGAGGCGAAGCGCGCCGAACTCGCGCGGACGCTCGAGGACGTGATCGCCCAGCGCGACGCGCTGCTGGAGCGCACGGCCACGATGCAGGACGAACTGCAGGAACTCGAAATCGCCAACGCGTCGTTGAGCCGCGCGCTCACGGAAAAGCGCGTGGCGGCGTCGCAGATGGAGGCCGAACTCGGCTTCAGCAACCAGCAGAAGCAGGACGTGGAACGCCGCCGCGCGGAACTGACGCGCACGCTCGAAGGCCGCTCCGCCGGCGTGCGCGGCTACGAGGATTCCATCGCGCGGCTGGAGGACGAAATCGAGGGGCTGCGCGAATCGCTCGAGCCGCTGCGCGAAAAGGCGCACGCGGCGCACCTGCGCACCGAAGAGGAGCGCGGCGCGCGAGAGACGCTGCAACGCCAGCTTTCGGAGGCGGAGCTCGACGCGGGCGCCAAGCGCGTCGCGCTCGACACGGCGCGCGAACTCAAGGGCAAGCTCGAAGTCGCCGCCACGGAATCTTCGATGCTGCGCCAGAACGTGTACGACCACCTCAACCAGGAATACGGCCTGGACGCCACGCAGGCGATGCGCGAGCCGGATCCGGAATGGGAAGGCGAACCGCCGCCCAAGGACGAACTCGAGAAGAAGGTGAACGACATCAACGCGCAGATCGCCGCCCTCGGGCCGGTGAACATGGTGGCGATCGACGAATGCCGCGAACTCGAAGAGCGCTACACGCGCGAGAAGGAGCAGGAGGCGGATCTCATCGCGGCGAAGGCGCGCATCATGGAACTCATCACGGATCTGAACGCCAAGAGCTCGGATCTGTTCAAGGTGACGTTCGAGAAGGCGAACGAGAACTTCCAGAAGATGTTCACGAAGCTCTTCAACGGCGGCGAAGCGCGGCTCGTGCTGCTGGAGAACGACGAAGACCCGCTTGAATGCGGCATCGACATCATCGCGCGGCCGCCGGGCAAGCGTCCGCAAAGCGTGACGCTGCTTTCAGGCGGCGAACGCACGATGACGGCCGTGGCGCTCCTCTTCGCGATTTTCCGCATCAAGCCCGCCCCGTTCACGATGCTGGACGAACTGGACGCCGCCCTGGACGACGCGAACATCGGCCGCTTCGTGGAGGCGCTGAAGGAATTCCTCGACCGCTCGCAGTTCCTGATCATCACGCACAACCAGCACACGATCGCCGGCTCCGACCTCGTGT
>JAKSOX010000201.1 GCA_024405335.1 Kiritimatiellia bacterium | reverse complement strand
ACGTCCTCCGAATCGGCGTATTTGAGGCGGATCACCTCCACCATCACGTCGGGCGTCGTTTCCACGTCCAGCGCCTGGATGACCTTCTCGAAGAAGTTGTAGTTCGGTTTCGACGTGATGATGATCAGCTTGTTGGACCGCTCGTCCGCGAGAATCAGCACCTTGCCGCGGATCATGCCGCGGTCGGCGTCGGAAATGGCGGCCGTCATCGTTTCGTTCGGCGTCGGCGGCTGCGGCTGCTGCATTCCCGGGCGGTTGTTCATGTTGAACAGCGTCGTCCTGCCGCCCAGCGGCGTGGTGCCGCGGCCGAAACCGGGCGAACCGCTCAGCTTCGGCCCGGCCGTCTGCTGCGCCTTCGCGTCCTTCTGCGATTCCGTCACGATCGTCTCGAGCGCCGTCTTGATGTCGTTCGCGAGCGCGTACTTCACCTGGTAGTAGAAAACTTCCTCGGTGACCGGCGTGTCCACGTCGATTTCGCGCAAAATCGCCAGCATGCGGTTCACGTTCTGCCGCGTGTCGGTGACGAGAATCGAATTCGTGCGCTCGAACACCTGGAACAGGCCCTCGGGCTTTTTGAAGCCCTCCAGCGCTTTCTGGGCCTCCTGCGTGTCGATGTTCTTGAGCTTGATCATGTAGCTCACCACCGTGCCGTCGTCCGGCAGGGAATTGGTGACGCCGCCGATCACGAGCGGAATGCCGTTCTGCCGCCCGGCCTTCACGGGAATGGCGCGCACGAACTTTTCGCCGTAGGGATCGAGCATCACGCCGTTCATCACGAGCACCGTTTCAAGCGCCAGCAGAAAATCGTCCTTGCCCAGGTCGTCGCGGCTCATGAGCGTGATCTTCGCCTTGGGGAGATCGGGCGCGGAAAGGATCGTCTTGCCCGTCTCTTCGCTGTACACGTTGAGCACGTCCGACACCTCGGCGTCCATCATGTTCAGCCGGCACGTGCCGTTGGTGGACTTCGTCATGAGTTCGCTCACGGGCTTGGGTTCCGGCGTCGCCTGCTGCTGTTGTTGCGCGCCGGGACGGCCCGGAAGGCTGGAGCGGTTCAAAAGGTTCGGGCGGTTCACGCCCGGACGGTTCAAAAGCGGGCTGCGGACGCCCTGCTGCGCGAACGCGCCCGCCGCCACCGCAAAAACCAACAACGCGAATATCTTGAGTTTCATCGTCGTCCACCCATTTAACGTTTAGCGAATCCGTCACTCCCCGCGCATGTACGCGCAGCCCACGGTGAAATTGACCTTCAAATAGCCCTTCTGCTGGTTGTTCGGCTTCACGTCGATTCGGCCCACGTCCATCATCGTGTTCGGCGCCGTCTGCAGATCGTACAGGAAATGCGTGAGCGACTTCAGCGAAGCTTCGACGTTCCGGACGTCCAAGGTCAGCACGTACACGTCGCCCGCCTGTTCCTCGCCCTTGGCCTGCCGGCTCTGCAACGCGACGTGGTTGGTGGCGGCGAGTTCGCCCACCACGCTCAGCCAATGCGTGTCCACGTTTTGGTTTTCGGAGGAAAACTGCGGCATCTTCTCGCGTTCCGTCTCGTACGCCGAAAACCACTTGGCGCGCTCGCGGATGAGCTTGTCTTCGTTCACGCGCTGTTCGAGCGCCGTTTTGTGGCGCTTTTCCGCCTTGCGCCAGGCCTGCTCCTGCGAACCGAACCAGGCGAACGCCGCGATGCCGTACAGGACCAGCACGCCGAATCCCGCCAGAATCGCCTGGTCGCGCAATGCCAGATTGCCGCTCATTTGCGGTCCTCCTTGGCCACGAAGAACGCCTCGATGCTGAACTTCTGCACCTCGCCGCGGGCCGTCGGACCCCGGAGTTCCACTTCCGCGAACGTTTTCGCGTCGACGATCGCGTTCTTGAACTTGTACACGGCCTCGGCGTCCTCGGCCTCGCCGGAAACGGAAAGCTTGTCGTCGCGCACGTAGTCGAAACTCGTGAGCACGATGCCCTCCGGCAGGCGTTCGGACACCATGCGCAGCATTTCCAGCGAACCGCGCGCGTGGTCCGAATAACGCTGCACGAGCTTCACGCGTTCGCGCATGCCCTTCACTTCGAGGTAGGCCTTTTCGTGCTTCTTCGAAAGCTGCTTTTCGTGCGCCGTCATCTGGTCGTAGGCGAACGGCACGCCGAACAGGACGCCCATCACCCCCAGCCACAAGATGCCGGCCGCCGCCACCCAGCCCATCATCTTGCGCTTGAACCGGGTCTCCGCGAGGGCCCGCGACCACGCCTCGGGCGTGACGTCGAACGGACACGCCTCGGCCGTGCGCCACGCCACGCCTTCGACGCCGCCGAACGCGTCTTCGACTTTTTCGTGGCGGACGGTCCCGAACGCGGACAGCCTAGCCGTCGCGTCGGCGTCCGGTTCCGTGCGCGAAAAAACGACGATTTCGCCGACTTCGGGACCGAACGGCGCCTGCAGCAGCGTCAGCGTCACTTCGCGCCCCAGGTCTTCGGCCGACGCCATGGCGCCCAGGCCGCGCACCACGGAAGGCGAGCCGCCGTCCACCACCACCACGTCCCACCCGTCGTCCAAATCCAGCAGCGCGACTTGCCGCCGCGGCGCGCCTTCGCGCGCCAAACGCGGCCAAAGCGCCCTGAGCCAGCCCAAGGCCATCGCGTCCGTGCGCGTCACGCGCAGTTTCGCGGCGTCCAGCGCCTCGCCGATTTCGGCGCTCGTCGCCTCCGGCAAGGCGGCCACGAGCGCGACGATTTCGCGGTCGTTTTCCGACACCGTCTCCATGCCCACCATCAGTTCTTCGTCGGGGAACGGGGACGTTTTGTCGAGCATGGCGCCGGCCTCGTCCGGCGCGGTCTCCGCGTTCTCGGCGGGCACGCGGACCACTTTCACCAGCAACCGCGACAACGGCAACGCCAGCACCACTTCGCGCGTGCCGAACTTTTTCGCGGCCGCGCGAAACGCCTCGGCCAGCGAAAGACCGACCGGCTCGGCATTTTCCGCGGCCTCCGCGCTTTCTTCCGCCTCGGGCCGCACGTCGCCGGGTTCGGCGGCGGACGCGGCGTCCGCACGCGCCAGCGGCCACGACTCCCGCCGCCCGCCCGCCGCGAACGCGAACACCTCCGTTTGCGCCACGCCCAAAACTGTGCAATCTTTTGCCAACGCTATGCCACCATTGTGTATTCCGCCCGTTTCTTTTTATGCGCGGCGAAACGGCCGATGACGTCAACCCTTCATTTCGCGCACCGCCGCGTCCACCGCGGCGAAAAGCCCCGCGAGTTTCGCGCGCGGAATCGTGGAAAACGCCAGCCGGATCAGTCCGGAAAGGACGATCGTGCCCACCGAATGCTTCGCGATCAAATGCCGGCGCAGCGCTTCGGCGTCGACGCCTTTCGGCTTCACGCACATGAAATAGCCGGAGTTGAACGGCATCGCCTCGAACGACTCGGCGTATTCGGGATGCTTCCTGAAAATGGCGCGGATCGTTTCGTAGCGCTTCTTGAGCACCGCGTACTTCTCGCGCTTCTGCTTCGCGTAGCCGGGATCCGCCAGCGCCGCCACGGCCATCTGCTGGCCGATCGAGGTGATGTTGGACACCGCGCTGCGGACGTTCCCCGCCGCCTTCGCCTCCAGCGCCTTGAGCTGCTCGGCCGTGGCGCCTTTGAACGCGAAGGCGACGAAGCCGACGCGCAGGCCCCACACGTAGTCCTCCTTGGTGGTGCCGTCGAGCTT
>JAKSOX010000200.1 GCA_024405335.1 Kiritimatiellia bacterium | reverse complement strand
CCGTTCCTTTTCGTCGTGACGTGGTATAATTCCGGGCATGGAAAAGACAGATCTTGTGGAACTTTTCCGCGCGCGGGCGACGGCCGCCGCCGCGGTGGTTACGGACGCCGCGGACGAAGCCGACGCCGAACGGCAGATTGCGGACTTGCGGGCTGGCGGAGCTTCCGTGGGCGTAGCGCGCGCCGTGCGCGGCATCGCCGCCACTGGCACGTGCGTCGTCGAAACGGACGACGAAGAAACGCGCCTCGAGACGATGCTGCCCGAAACGAGCGTGATCGTGCTGCGCGCGGAGGACGTCGTCGCGGACCTGCCAGACGTCGCGGATTATTTGCGTGCGCGTCAGGCGGACGGGAAGGTGAGCTACACTTCCTTCATCACGGGACCGAGCCGCACCGCCGACATCGAGCGCGTGTCCGCGATCGGCGTGCACGGTCCGTTGGCGTTCCGGGTGATTTTGGTGAGGGGATGAGGAAAGGAGCGACAATGGAGAATCCGCCGAAAAACGCGCGTGCCTACCACCGGCAGATCGACGACGCTTTGGGCAACGGTTTCCTGCGGCGCACGCTCGACAAGTTCGCGGTCGAATATCGTGCAAGCCGCGATCTCGCGTTCGCCGAAATCGACGGCGACGCGCTGATTCGCCGCATCGCCGAAGTGAAAGACAGGTGCGCACGTGATTTCGAGTCGCTTTACGCGCGCTTCAAGGCGGAGGCCGAAAAGCGCGGCGTCGTGGTTCACCGCGCCGCGACCGCGGCCGAAGCGCGGGAAATCGTCGCGCGGATCGCCGCCGAGAACGGAGTGCGCAGAATCGTCAAGTCGAAGTCCATGACCGCGGAGGAAATCGGGCTCAACGCCCATCTCGAACGGGCCGGATACGAGGTGCAGGAAACCGATCTCGGGGAGTGGATCGTCCAGTTGCGCAAGGAGGGGCCGAGCCACATGGTGCTGCCGGCGATCCACCTTTCGCGCGGGCAGGTCGCGGACGAATTCGAAAAGGCGACGGGCGAACCCCAGGACCACGAAGACGTGCAAAAGCTCGTGAAGGTTGCTCGGCGGGAGCTGCGCCCGAAGTTCTTGGCGGCGGACATGGGCGTTTCCGGCGCGAACTTCTGCATTGCGGAGACGGGCGCGTTGGCGATCGTCACGAACGAGGGAAACGGCTGCCTCGTGAACACGCTGCCTGGCGTGCACGTCGCGCTCGCCGGAATCGACAAGCTCGTGCCCACGATTGAGGACGTGCTCTCCGCCCTGCGCGTGCTGCCGCGCAACGCGACGGGCCAGCGGATCACGAGCTACGTCACGTTCATCGATGGGGCTGGACCGTCGAAAAAGAGTCCCACGGGCCGCAAAATCATGCACGTGGTGTTTCTCGACAACGGCCGAAGCGCCATCGCGAAAGATCCGCTTTTCGCGCAGCTGTTCCGTTGCGTGCGCTGTGGCGCGTGCGCGAACGTGTGTCCGGTGTTCCGCATGGTGGGCGGACGTCGGATGGGGCACGTTTACGTCGGCGCGATCGGACTTGTGCTCACCTGGCTTTTCCACGACCGCCAAGTCGCGAAGACGTTGTGCCAGAACTGCATCGGCTGCGGATCCTGCAAGCAGGTTTGTTCGGGAGGAATCGACCTGCCGGAACTCGTCCGCGAAATCCGTGCACGTTTTGCGCGGGAGGAAGGCAAGCCGCTTGTCAACGGCATCGCCTCGCTTGCGCTGCGAAACCGGTCGGTGTTCCACGCGCTGCTCAAGTTCGCCCGGTTTTCGCAGCGGCCGGTCGCAGGCAAGGACGGTTTCGTGCGCCATCTGCCCGAATTTCTGCTGGGCAGGCAGGGCTTCAGGTCCATACCGGCACTGGCTCCGCAGTCCTTCCGCGAATGGTGGGCGTCCCGGACCGGTTTGCCTGCCGTTCCGATGGATGCCGCGCCCCGTCTGCGCGTCGCGCTGTTCGCCGGTTGCGCTGGCGACTTCGTGCTGCCGCACCAGCTCCGGGCGGGTGTTAAAGTGCTCGAAGCGTGCGGGGTGGAGGTCGTGTTTCCGATGGAGCAGACATGTTGCGGACTGCCGTTGTCGCAATTGGGCGAGAAGGCGTCCGCAGAGGCGGTCGCGCGGCAGAACGTGCGGGCGTTCGCCGCCGTCGAATGCGATGCGGTGGTCACGCTCTGCGCGAGTTGCGCGTCGCATCTGAAGCATTGGTACGCGAAACTTCCGGATCCTGAGGCGAAGGCGTTTGCGGCGAAGACGTGGGACTTCAGTTCGTTCGTCCACGACCGCCTGGATCTCGCGCGGCATGCATTTTCCCCGTCGACCGAGCGGACGGCTTACCATGCGAGCTGCCATCTGTGCCGCGCCCTTGGCGGCGCGGACAAGGCGCGAGCTCTCTTGCGGGCGGCGTCCGCGTACGTGCCGGCGCGCGAGGAGGAAACGTGCTGCGGTTTCGGCGGGTCGTATTCGGTCAAGTTCCCAGAGATTTCGGCAGAACTGCTGAAACGCAAGCTGGACGGAGTCGTCGAGACCGGCGCGTCGCGCGTGGCGCTCGACTGCCCCGGTTGCGCGATGCAAATCGCCGGCGGGGCGGACAAGCGGGGTGCGCCGATCAAAGTCGTGCACGTCGCCGAAGTGCTGGCCGAGTCGTTTTGACGGCACGTGAAATGGTCGGTGCCGCCGGGACGTCACATGAAAGGGTTGGACGCCGTTTCGCGGGCGATGGTGGTGCTTGCTCCGTGGCCGGGAACGACGCGCGTTTCCGGCGGCAGCCGGGCGAGCCGCTTGAGCGACGCGGCCATTTCCTCGGCGTTGCCGCCGGGGAAGTCCGTGCGGCCGCAGGAACCGGCGAAGAGCGTGTCTCCCGAAAGTAGCAGCGCGTCCGCCGTGAAAAGGAAGCAGCACGATCCCGGCGTGTGGCCCGGCGTGTGGAGGATTTCCAGCGACCATTCGGGATGCGACTTTGCCCATTCACGCACGTCCACGAGGTTCGCGGGCTTCGGCGTGGCGGGGTATTCCGGCGGCCAGAGGTTCATCGGGTGGCCGAGCATGGGCTCGTCGAGAGGGTGGATCGCCACCGGCATGCCAGGCCAGCGCTTCTGCAAATCGGGCACGGCCGTGACGTGGTCGAAGTGTCCATGCGTGAGCAGAATCGCTTCGGGCGACAGGCCGTTTTCGTCCAGCCAGGCGATCAGGTCGGCGGCGTCCTGGCCTGGATCCGCCAAAATCGCGCGAGTGGCGTTCTCCTGGCGCGTCAGCACGACGCAGTTCACGCCGAAGGAACCGACCGGAATGGTTTTGGCGTCGATCATCTCCATCTCCTGTGCGCCCAAAGATACTGTTCGGGGTAGGCGCGGATTGCCGCCGAGAGGCGGTCGTTCAGCAGTTGCGTCGCCTCTGCGCGGTTCGCGTCGCGGGCGAAGGAAACCGGCTTGCCGCCGACAAACCGGTAGCGGTAGGGCCCGATGCGCACGAACGACCCCACGGCGATCGGACGCCCGGACTTGATGGCGAGCTTCGCCGCGGTGGCGAACGTCTTCGCGGGACGGCCGAGGAAGGTGAGCGGAAGGCCTTTGGAATAGTGCTGGTCCATGAGGATCGTCATGGCGGCGCGGTCGTTTTCCCATTGGCGCATCACGTCCGGGGTGAAGCCGTGGTTCTTGTCGATGATCGTGACGGGACCGCGGAAATGGTGTTTCTTCATCCAGTTCGCGACGAACTTGTTGTTCATCACGCGGGCGATGGCGATCATCGGG
>JAKSOX010000020.1 GCA_024405335.1 Kiritimatiellia bacterium | reverse complement strand
ACCCCATCATCACGGGCACGGAATCCTTCAAAGCCCTTCGAAAAATCATTTTTCCGCGCCGTTTGAACAGGACGAAACGTCCAGCCCGCCCACGCCGTACGACAGCGCGTCCTTGCGGCACGCGCCCAGGCAGTTGAAACACCGCACGCAGCGCGCGTCGTCTACGCGGCGGTTCTTGAAATCGATGCAGTTCGCCTTGCAGACGCGCGCGCAAAGGCCGCAGCCGACGCACTTGTCGGCGTCGATCCGCACGCGCACCAGGGGCTTCCTCGCCAATGCCGCCAAAAGCGTCCCCGTGGGGCAGAGCGTGTTGCAGAAGACGCGGCCGCCCTTCCACGCCAGCGCCACGATGAACGCCAGCCCGAGCGCCGCCACCGCGAGCCCGCACATCCCGCGCACGAGCACCTCCTCGCGGAACACGTGCGGATGCCCCGCCTCCACGCAAATCCACGCGACCAGGTTGTTGATCCACGACGCCACCGGCTTGAACAGTTGCGCGGCGAAGCGCCCGTAGAGACTGTAGCCGTCCAGCAGACCCGCGAAGGAAGACGCGCCGACGGCCACGGCCACGACCGCGGCCGCGAAGACGCTCCACCTGAGCGCGTTGCGCGGCGGACGGTAGCCGGCGTCCTTGCGCCCGCACTTGCGCGCGATCCGGATCACGACGTCCTGGAACACGCCCATCGGACACACGACGGAACAGTACACGCGCCCGAGCAGCGCGGTCGCCGCCGCCACGGCCGCGACCGCCACGGCGTTCAGCCCCAACAGCGCCGGCAGCAGCTGCGCCTTGACGAGGAATCCGCATCCGGCGAGCACGCCGAAAAACACGAGATTGAGCGCGGCGAACCACGCCAGCGCGAACAGAACGCGAACGGTTTTCAGGGATTTTTTCACAGCCGACCTCCTTGGGCCACGTAGGTTTCACGCACGTGCGCGATGAAATTGTCGATTTTGACCATCTGCTCGGGAATGCGGAACGTCCATTGCGGGCACGCCACCAGGCACTTCTTGCAGCCGATGCAGTTTTCCGCGCGCGTGCCCCGCGGAAAGCGGCGCGCGTAGTCCGCAAGAAACCGCCGGCGCAGCTCCTGCGTCGCATTCGCGCCTTCGTCCGCCGGCAGCAGTCCGTCGCCAGCGTAGCCGTTGTACCATGCGAACACTTCGGGAATGTTCACGCCGTAGGGGCACGGCATGCAGTAGCGGCAGCCCGTGCACGGCACCGTCGCGAACTCGCGAAACGCCGCGATCGCCGCCTTGTACGTCTCGCGCTCGCCGTCCGACAGCGGCGCGAACGCCTCCCGCGACAGCGTCGCCACGTTCTCCCGCACGTGGGCGAGTTTGTTCATGCCGCTCAACACCACGAGCACGTCCGGATGCGACGCGACGAACCGGAACCCCCACGACGCCGGGGACTTCCCGGGCGCCTTCGCTTCGAGAATGCGGCGCGCCTTCGCGTTGAGCGTCGCCACGCGGCCGCCCGCCAGCGGCTCCATCACGCCCACGGGGACCTTGTGTTCGGCCAGCACGTCGTAGAGCTTCTTGCTCTGGAACCACGCCGAATCGTAGTCGATCGCGTTGAACTGGATGAGCACCAGCGACCACGGATGGTCGCCCACGATCTCCTTGAGAAAATCCTCCTTGCCGTGGTAGGACATGCCGACGTGCCGGATGCGACCTTTCGACTGCTGTTCCTTGAGCCAGTCCATCACGCCGAACTTCTTGTACACGCGGTCGTATTCTTCGCGGCTGTGGACGGAATGGAGCAGATAGTTGTCGAAATATTCGACCTGGCAGCGCTTGAGCTGTTCCTCAAAGAATTTCTTCGCGTCGTCCAGCGAATGGACGAGCCACGTGGGCATCTTGTCCGCGACGAATATCTTGTCGCGCGGGTACTTCTTGATCTGATGGCCGAGGAACTTCTCGCCTTCGCCGTCGTGGTACACCCAGCCGGTGTCGAAGTAGTTCACGCCGTGCCGGTAGGCGTAATCGAAGAGCTTGCCAGCCAGCTCGTAGTCGAGCTGCGTTTTCCGCCGTCCCTTGATCGGCAAACGGATGCCGCCGTAGCCCAACAGCGAAACTTCGCGCGAAGGGTCGGCGGGGAACGGCTTGCGGATCACGTGGAACGGGTCCGGGGCCTTTTCGTCCTCGTCCAGGAAATCGACCAGTTCCGAGCGGCTGCGGAAACCGCACCAAGCGCCGCCCGCCGCGCCCAGACCCAACAGCGCCAGCACGCGCCGACGCGTCATTTCGCAATCGCAACCGCTCATTTCGCCGCCTCCGCGCGCAAGCCCTTCAGTTCTTCCTCCGCGAACGCCGCGCGCTTGGCGGCGTGCCAGTCGAAAATCTTGCGCTCGTCGTCCGAAAGGATCGTGCGCTCCGCGTAGCCGCCCACGAACGGCACGCCAAGGTCGATCCAGCAGCGCACGAGCCGCTTCTCCTCGTCCGTGGCCTGCACTCCATGGTGAGACGGCTCGAAACACCGCATGAGCCCGCTTTGCGAAGAACCCTGCGCGTACGGCGGCAGCGGCTCCGAACAGCCCGTGGGCGAATACCAGTTGAGGAAGTCCGTTTGGCGGCCGCCCTTCGTGAGATTCACGTAGGACTTCGTCCAGGCGCGGCCGGCCTGCGGCTTGAACGCCTTGTCGTGTTCGCCCGTCAGGTCCATGCGCTTCGGATTCCGTGGATTGTGGCAGCGAACGCAGCTGCGGTCGAGGACGGGCTGGATTTGCCGTGGGTAGCTGAAACCTTCCACTGGCGCGTCTGGATCGGAGGAACGGGCGGCGCACACGCCAAGCCAGTTCGCGGAGTTGGCGAGGAGGCCATCTTTTTCCAGCCGCGCGAGCAGTGGATGGCGCGGACAGCCGGACGAGGCCTTGAGCTTCTGCACTCGCGTGTTTCCGAGCGCGCCCGAAGGCGGCCCCGCCCGAAGTTTGTTTTCGTGGCAGCCGATGCAGCTCTGCGTCTCGCCGGGCATCAGCGTCGCCCAGCTGCGCATCGTCTGCACGCACTGGCCCTCGCCGTCCAGCAGCTGGAAGTAGACGCCGTTGTTCGCGGGGCATTCGAACGCGCAGCTGCCGTCCGCCGCCACGTCCGCCTCGCCAAGCACGTGCTTCACGTCCCAAACGCCGCCCGCGGAAATCGCCTCGCCGGAATTGTCCCCCTCGTAGATCACGAACCGCTTCCACTTCGCGTCGCACGGCGTGAGCATGTCGCACTTCTTCAGGAACGCGCTGCGGCATTCCACCGCCACCACGCGCAGCTTCTTCACCGTGCCGCGCCTGACGCCGCGCATCGCCTCGCCGGCGTACACGTCGCGCACGTCGAAAACGCCGAAGCTCTTCTTGAGGTCCACGCCGTTCGAACGCGCGTGCGCCTTCGCGCGCGGCGCCGCCACCACGGGCTGCAGGCATTCCACCGTGGGATCCCACGCGAGCAGCTCGCGCTCGCCGGCGGCGTTCTGCCAGTAGATGCCGAACGGCGGATTCGCGCCGTCCTTGTCCACCAGCGAACCCTCGGGCTGGAACGCCACGAGCCATTCGTCCTCCGAAAGCGGCCACGGATGCTGCCATTGCGGACCGATCTGCCCGAACCAGTCGCGCGGCCGCTCGCGGAGCGGCCCGTACAGGTTGTAGCGCGCGTCGTTTTCGTAATGAGACGCCACGGCGCCCTGCTCGCCGTCGGGCGAGGATCCGGCCACGAACGTGATGCCGGCGTCCCCTTCGTAGCCGCGCGAACGGTCCACCACCGCGAGCTTCCCCTTCTGGTGCACGTGGTGTCCAGACACGACGCCGATCACCTTGTCGGACCCCGGAATGGCGCGGAAGTGGAACAGCGACGTGGGGAAAACCGCGCCGTTGCCGTAGTATTCCTGCTGCGCCGTGCCGTCCGGGTTCATCGTGAAGAGCGCCTGGTTGAAACGCGCGGAACGGTCGTTGTATTCGTAGCGCGTGTAGAGGATGCGGCCGTCGTGCAGTTCCTGCGGGTAGAGCGTCGCGCCGCCGTCGAAACCGAGCCGCCGCATGCCCGTGCCGTCAGCGTTCATCACGTAGAGGTTCGCGTCCACCGTCTGGTGGCACGGCACGATCTGCTCGCAGCGCGTGGACTGGAACACGATCCGCCCGTCGGCCGTGAAGCAGGGTTCGTAGTCGGCGCAGCGCGCGGGCTTCGAGAACGTGAGCTGCTTGAGCGCGCGCGTTTCGAGGTCCAGCGAATAGAGGTGGAAATCGTCCGCCTCCACCCGGGCGTAGGCCGCCCATGGCGTGTGCGTGGGAAACGACGGCTGCCAGTCCTTCGGGTCGTGCCATTCGTCGGCGGGCCAGGAATCGCGCATGGCGAACACCACGGTGCGCCCGTCCGGCGACACGGCGGGGTCGCGCACGCAGCCATCGGGACGGTCCACCAGCACTTCGTGCCGGATCTCGCCTTCGGGGGTGATCGTCAAAAGGCACAGCTGGCCGCCCTTGCGCCAGTTGCGCGGCCGTGCGTCGGTGAGATCGTCCGAAAGCCCCGCCGTGCCGGAGTGTTCGGCGTTGCCGCCGAAGGTGAAATGCTTCGCGTAGACGATGCGCGGCGCTTTTTTGGCGAGCGCCTTGAGCCGTTCCCGGCGCCGCGCGCCCGTGCCGCCGGTGCGCGCGTGGTCGAACGCCACGCGGTACGCGGGCGCCGCCACGCCGGCGGGATTGGGCGCCGGGAAATCCGCCGGACGCTCCGCGCCGAACACGGCGATGGACGCGATTTGGCAGCCGTTCGTGCCGCCGCGGCCGTCGCAGGGAACGCCGAAGTGGCGGCGCACCGGCCAGTCGAGCCATTCCGTGTAGGTGCCGCGGGAAAGGATCGACTGCCAGCCTGGCGCGGTCACGCGGAACTTGTACCAACGCGCGGGAGCGGCCTGCGGCCAGGTGGCGAACGCCGCGTTGCCGGCGAACGCCGGCGGCAGATCGGCGACTTCGGCGATCTTCACCGCGCCGCCGCCCTGCGCGTCCGCGCACGCCCACACGGAAAACGCGTGCGGCAGCCGCGCGCGCCAAAGGTCCTTGGTGGACTCCAGCCGCACGCCGCAGGACGCGACCGGCGCGCCGGCGTCGAAAAGGATTTCGCCGGGCACGGGACACGAAAATTCCGCGCGCGCGCAAGCGCACGCGGCGGCAAAAGCAAGAACCGACACGCAAATTTTCATGGCGAAAACAAAATCCCCGCACTCCTTTGCGGAAACACGCGCCATTTTACCACGTCGTCCACCTGTCGAACAACAGGAAATTTGCGTTCAGCGCGATTGGAGAAACGACAAAACGGCGCGGAAGAAGGATTCCGGCGTGGAGGCGCCGCTGGTGACGCCAAGCGTTTCCACCCCCGCGAAATCGATGGCCCGCACGTCGTCCAACGTGCCCGCGCGCCAGGCGCGCAATCCGCGCGCGGCGGCGATTTCCGCCAGGCGTTTCGTGTTGGACGAATTTGGCGAGCCGAGCACCAGCACGGCGTCGCCCGCGAACGCCTTCACCGCGTCCTGGCGCTCCTTGGTGGCGTGGCACACTTCGGCGGAGGTCTCCACCGCGTAGTCGGCTTTCAGCCGCGCCACCGCCGCGGCCACGTCGTCCGCGTTCATCGTCGTCTGCGAAACGACGCCGACGCGCGCGCCCTTCGGCGGCAGTTCGCCGCCGAAGAAATGCGGATGCGGCGTTTCGCCCGCGAGCCCCACCGCTTCGGCGTGCGCCGGGTTCCCCACGATCACCACGGGCAGGCCGCGCGCCACGAAATCCCGCGCCTCGCGGTGCACGCGCGCCACCACGGGACACGTCGCGTCGACCACCGCGAGCCGGCGGCGGACCGCCTCTTCGCGGACGGCCGGCGACACCCCGTGCGCGGAAAAGAGCACGGTCGACTCTTCGGGCACGTCCGCGAGCGAATCGACGAATTTCATGCCGCGCAGTTCGAGGTCGGAAACGACGAGCGCGTTGTGCACGAGTTCGTGCAGGCAATAGAGCGGCGCGTCCGAATCGCGGCGCGCGTTCAGGGCGTCGAGCGCCAGGCGCAGCGCGTGCGCGACGCCCGCGCAGAAGCCGTGCGGCTCGAGCGCCACGACTTTCACGCGGCGTCCTCCGGGGGCGCGTTCCGCCGCCGCGGCGCGCAGGCGACGAGCGCCGCCAGCGCGAAAAGCGCCAGCAGGGGCCGGTCGCCGAAACGCGCGTACGGCGTCGGCGCGGGGGGGCGCGCCAGCACCGTGCCGGAGATCCAGCCCCTGGCGTCCACGAGCGGTCGCGTGCCGCCCGCCTTGAGCCACTCCACGCGGCCGAGCCCCGTCACGAAACCCGTGACGCCGGAATTGCCGACGCGCGCGACGGGCAGACCCGTTTCGATTGCGCGGAGCACGGTGTGCGCAGCGTGCTGCTCCGCTTCGCAGGAATCGGAAAACCAGCTGTCGTTCGTGATGAGCACGATCATCTGCGCCCCCGCCGCGGCTGCGCGGCGGGCGAGCGCGGGGACGACGTCCTCGAAGCAGATGAGCGGCGCGACTTTGACGGTGGCGGCGGAGCCGTCTTCGCGGACGACGGTCAAATCGAGCAGTTTGGGTTCGCCGGGGTGGAGCGACACGCCCACGGGCGAAAGCTTCTGCAGCGGCGTGATCCACTTGTCCAGGGGGATGAACTCGCCGAACGGCACGAGGTGCTGCTTGGCGTAGATCTGCGGCGTCGGCGCGTTGGTGGCGAACAGCGCGGCGGCGTTGCGGGTTTTGCCGTCGCTCGTCCAGTCGCCGCCGGCCACGAGCGAACCGGCGCCCGCCTTCGCGAGCATCCACGCGGCGGCGTCAAGCGCCCGGGGGCGCGCCACGTCGCCGCCGAACTCCGCGAACGCGCTTTCGGCCAGCGCCACGAGATCGGGTTTCGCGGCCGACGCCATTTCCAGCAGCGGACCGAACGCCTCGCGCGGATCTTCGCGCACCATGCCCGCCCGGAAGCAGCACGGCGCGTTGCGCTGGACGAGCGCCACGCGCACGGGCACGCCCGACTCGCCGGCCAAGTCGTACGCGCGCCAGTCGGGCTCGGAAAGCGCCATGACGCCCCAAACCAGCAGCAGCGGCAGCACCGTTTCGGCCGGACGGCTCCAGCGATTGCGGGGGAACGGAAGCCGCCACACGGGACCGGCCACGCGCAGCAGAAGCGACGCGAACGTGCCGGACACGAGCACCACCAGCGCGCCCAGCAGGTACACGCCGCCCAGGCGGGCGGGCAGCGCGAAGGCGCGCAGGAGATCGGGCACCGGCAACCCCAGGCCGTTCCAGCCGAAGCCCGTGAACAGGGTGCCGCGCAGCCATTCGCATCCCGCCCACAGCACGGCCTCGCCGAGCAGCGCGAAAAGGCGCGGCACGGCGCGGTCGCCGGCGCGGCGCCAGAGACGGGCGTCCAGCCAGCCGAACAGCGCGAAGTGCGCGGAACACCAGGCCGCCAGCCCCAACCACCCCATCGCCACCAGCGGCCACGGGCCGTTGTTCTTCACGATCGCGGGCATCCAGGAAAGCGTGAGCGCCCAGAACAGGAAACCGCCCGCGAAAAACCACAGCGCGGAACGCTTCGGACGCGCCACGCGCGCCACCACGAGCAGCGGCGTCAGGGCCACCAGCAGGTTCATAGTTTCGTGGCGCGGCGCGTAGACGGACCACAGCAGCAGGCCGGACGCCGCCGCCAAAGCGGCGCAGACGAGATCGTTTTTGCGCGCGAGCGTCATGCGTCACCCCACCACCACTTCTTCACGGGGATAGCGGATCGATTCGGGCTCGTCCTTGCCGGCCATCAGCAGCACCACGGACAACGCGCCCAGGCGGCCGACGAACATGGCGACCATGATCGCCAGGCGGCCGGGCAGGGAAAGCAGCCGCGTGGTGTTCCCGCAGCTGAGTCCGGTGGTGGTGGTGGCCGACACGGCTTCGTACAGGAGGTTCTCGAAGGACAGCCCAGCACGGCCGGATTCCGTGACGAGCAGCGCCGACATCACCGCGGCGATCACGGCGCCGTAGAAAACCACGATGATGAACGACTCGCGGACGATTTCCTCGGAAACGGTCCGTTTCAGGACGACGGTCGTCCTGCGGCCGCGGTAGATGGCCGCGAGCGTCGCCAGGGTCACGACGAGCGTCGTGACCTTGATGCCGCCGCCGGCGCCGCCAGGCGCCGCGCCGATGAACATCATGATTTCCGAAAGGAAGCGGGTGACGTCGTGCCAACTTTCCACGGGCACCACGGTGAAGCCGCACGTGCGCGGCGTGACGGCCTGGAAGAACGCCACGGCCAGGCGCTCGGACCAGCCGAACGGCGCGAGGGCGGTATTCCATTCGCAGACCATGAAGATGACGAAGGCCAGCGCGACGAACGCGAACGAGCTGATCAGCACGATGCGCGAATGCAGCGACAACCTCCCCCGCGTGACGCGGTTGCGCTGCCAAAACCGGATGGTGCAGAGGTTGTACAGCACCAGGAAGCCGAATCCGCCCAACAGCACCTCCACCCCCAGCACGCAAAGCGCGAACGGCTGGGAGCGGAACGGCGCGAGCGATTCCGGGCTCAACGAAAAACCGGCGTTGCAAAACGACATCACGCTGTAGAACGCCGCCGAGTACCAATCGACGCCCAACCCTTTCGCCAATGCGGCCGCGCCCAGAAATTCGAACGCCAACATGGACAGCACCACCCACACGACGAGGCCCTTGAGCCCCTTCACGCCCGTTCCGCCGATCGCGGAGGAAACGCTGAATTCGCTGGCCAGGGACAGGCGCCGTCCCGTGCACACCAGAAAGAACGTGCCGAGCGTCATGATGCCGACGCAACCGATTTCCACCAGCGCCATGAGCGCGATCTGCCCCGCGCGCGTCAGCTGCGATCCGGGGTCGATCACCGTCAATCCCGTGATGCACGTCGCCGAGCAGGCCGTGAAAACCGCGTCCGCGAAGTTCAATCCGCCCGCCAACGGCAACGTGAAGAACGCGGCACCCGCGGCGATGAGGCCGAGGAAACCGAATACGATCAAGTAGCGGGTCTTCATTTGAACCGTTCTTTAAGCCACACGCCCCAGATGCACGCCTCGTACAGCAGGCAGAGCGGCACGGCCATCAGAATCTGGCTCATGGGATCGGGCGGCGTGAGCACCATGCCCAGCACGAAGGCGATCACGATGGCGAAACGGCGGAACTTGCGAAGCGAATCCGAGGAAATGATCCCGAGCCAGCCCAGCACGAACAGCACGAGCGGAATCTGGAACACCATGCCGAAGGCGATGATGAGCTTCAGCACCACGGAAATGTACCCCTCGATCCGCACCACGGAAACGGGCAGGTGCACCCACTGGTTGACGAAATCGAAAAACGCCACGGCGCGCGGCGTGATGCGCGTGTAGGAAAACCACACGCCCACGGCGAAGCACCCGGCCCCTGCGAAGATGTAGAACAGAATCGCCACCTTCTCGCGTTTGGTGAGCGCGGGGAAAATGAAGCGCAGCGCGAAGTACATCACGAACGGAAACGCCAGCGCCGTGCCTCCCCAAAGCGCGATCGAAATGATTGCGGAAAAGCCGCTCATCAAATCGAGGCCCTGAATCTGCAGACGCCCGGCCGCCTCCAGGGCG
Source organism: Kiritimatiellia bacterium (assembly GCA_024405335.1). Classification (GTDB taxonomy): domain Bacteria; phylum Verrucomicrobiota; class Kiritimatiellia; order RFP12; family UBA1067; genus UBA1731. The sequence goes on along the minus strand of JAKSOX010000020.1, from coordinate 7,526 downwards.
GCAGCGGGGGACTTCAGCCAATCGAGCACCTGCGGCGAAAAAACTCCCGCGAGCACGCAACACGTCACCCACGCCATCGCCGAATGCACAAGGCACGAGCGCAGCGCCATGATGTGTTCGAAAAACGGCCGCGGCGGGTCGTTCACTTCGTCAGGATTGTCCAGCTGGAGGGGAAACTTGCTCATGGGTCACGTCATTCGCTGCAAGCACGTCGCCGGGCACGCCCGACGCCGGAGCCGATGGTGCGTCCGACGCCGGAGCGGGAGCATCCTCGCGCCGCACGTAATCGGGATCGCCGCCGTATTCGGGCGGCATTTGGGAATGCGGGGAATCCGCCGACTCGCCGGCAGAACCCGAATCCGCCAAATCGTAGCCATGGCCAGGGTACGCCGCCGCGCCTTCCGGAGGAGGAGGCGTCTGCTCGCCGGAAGATGCGGATCCGGAAGATGCCGCGGACGCGTCGCCGTCCATGTCCGGAATCTGCACGTATTCCTTCTTCACCTCTTCGGCCGCCTTGCGCATCTCTTCGTCCATCGACATCAGCTGGCGCTTGAATTCGTCCGCCGCGCGGCGAAGCCGCGACATCACCTGCCCCATCTTGCGGGCGGCGCTCGGCAGATTCTTCGGACCGACGGCGATGAGAACGACGGCGAGCAGCACAAGCCACTCGCCGCCTCCCACGGATTCGAAAAAGAACGCGAAAAAAGGCATCGCCGAATCCGACCGTCATCTCACTTGTGACGGAAAATCGCGAATTCGCCGCGGCGGTTCAACGCCCAGGCCTCTTCGCCGGAGCCGGCAACCGCGGGCTTCTCTTCGCCGTAGCTCTTCGTTTGCACGCGGGCGTCGGCGACGCCGAGCGTCACGAGGTAGTCGCGGATCGAAATCGCGCGGAGGTTGCCCAGCGAAATGTTGTATTCGTTGGAACCGCGCTCGTCGCAGTTGCCCTCGACGATCACGACGCGATCGGCGTTTTCGTTGAGGTGCTTGGCGACCGCTTCGATCTTGGCCGACTCGCTCGCGGCGAGATTCGACGCGTCGAACCCGAAGTAGACGGGCGCGAACTCGACGTCGGTGCAGCGGACGTAGTTGGCGTCCCGGTCGAACGGGACTTCGGTGGCGGGCGTGCCGTCGTCGTTCACGACGCCGCCGAGATCGGAATCGACGTTGGCGCCCTGCACCACGTCGGATCCGCCCTTCGCGCCCTTCGCGCCGTTGGCGAGATCGTCATCCGCATACTTGCAGCCCGCCAACGCGAGCGCCAGAACCGCCGCCATCGCGGCAACCGTCGTTTTCGTGCACTTCATTTGGATTCTCCTGTGAAAAGTCGTGTTCAATTGGTTGGTAATGATACCCCATTCCGGGCGAAAAATCAAGACACTTTCTCAAAATACGGCAAACGCATGAGCGGCGTGTCGACCGTGATTTTCTTCGGACCGACCACCGTCGCGCCGTCGTCCGCCTTCCACGTGCCCGCGGGAACGAACACGTCGCGCGATTTGGCGCCTTTGCGCCACTGCGGCGCCACGAGCAGCTTGTCGCCCATCAGGAACTGGTCGTTGACCGTTTCGTAGCCGCAGCCCGGATGGGCGTATTCAAGGGAACGGAGCATGGGTTCGCCCGTCTTGGCGCTGGCCTTGGCGACGTCGAGGATGTACGGCGTGAACTTCATGCGCGTCCAGGCGGCCTTCTTGACGGCCTCGTACGCTTCGCCCTTGAGCATGCGCCACGGCGCCGCCGAGAACTGCATCATCGGAGCGAGCGCGTGGATCTGCGCGCTGCGCACGAAGATTTCGGGTTCGTACGGATGCGGCGCGTCGGGCGCGAACGCCATCCAGCTGCCGGAACCGATCATGTCCGGACACACGAACGGATGGCCGAGAAGCCCCGCTTCGATCATGTCGGGCATGAGCTGGGCGATGGCCTCCCAGTCGTGGCCCTTGTCGCACAGGCGCTGCACCAGCGGCTGGCCGCCCATCTTCCAGCAGGCGCGGTATTCGTTCAGCGGGAACTGCAGGCCGATCTTCGCGTACGCCTCGCAGAGGTCCGCGGGGGACGCGGGCTTGTGCGTGATGTAGGGGGCGAAATCGCCCATGTCGCCGGCGTCGAGCTTGAAGCCGTCCACGCCGTAGTCGTCCACGAGGCGCTTGAGTTCGCGGGCGAACCACTTGGCGCCGAGCGGATTCGTGAAGTCCACGTGCGCGGACTTGCCGTTCCACCAGTCGAAGACCTTCGCGTCCTGCGCGTAGTCGAACGCCAGGTGCTTGCTGGCGAGGATGAGGCCGCCCTTCTCGCATTTGACGCCCGCGTCGAGCAGGCCGAACGCCATCTCGCGGTAGCCGGGCGAATCCATGGACACGAACGGCACCACCCACACCATCACCTTGTATCCCAGCTTGTGCAGCTCGGCCATCATCGCCTTGGGATCGGGGAACTTGCGCGGATCGAACTGCCAGATGCCGTAGCCGTACTGCCACGTGTCGTCGATCATGATCACTCCGCCTTCGGGGAATCCGTTCGCCTTGATGGCCTTGGCGTAGGCGAGAATGTCCTTCTGGTTCTGGTTGTAGGTGAGCTCGACCCACGTGTTCCACTGCGGATGCGCGATGAGCGCGAGGTCCGGCGTTTTTCCGCTGGGCGGGAAGTGGTTCTTCGCGGCTTCGAGATAGGCCGCGCGGAGCGTGCCGCCCTTCGCCTCGTGGAGCGCGAACTCGGCGTCGCCCTCGAAGGTCATCACGCCGTCCTTGAGCGTGCACTTGAACGGCTGCTCGCTCCAGATCCAGCGGCCCTTGTTCGAAAGCATCACCGGCGCGGCCTGGTTGCTGAGGTTGCTGTGGCGGACGTCGAACTCGACGTCCTTGGCGGCAAGGCCGAAAGGCGCCTTGCGGCCGAGCGTGGTGGCGGCGCCCCACCAGCCCTCGCCCGGCAGCAGCTTCACGGAGAATTTCCCCGGCGCGGCGAAAAGAGACCCTCCGCACCCCAAAAGGATGCAGAGGGCGGCGGCACACGTGCGAACCGTCATGTCGTCTTTCCCTTACTTCGCGGCCGGTTTTTCGGCGGGCTTCGCTTCGGCGGGCTTCGCTTCCGCGGGCTTGGCTTCCGCCGGCTTCGCCGCTTCCTCCTTGGGCGGCAGCAGCTGCGGGAACTCGGGCGCCTCGACCTTGGCGTCGGCGACGAGTTTCTTGAAGAACGCGCTGATCGCGCGCTGGCGTTCGCCGCCCGTGAGCATCTTTTCGACCTCTTCCTTCGTGGGAACCGGCCGCGGCGCGCGGGCGTTGATCAGGATGTGGGAGGCCTGGACCTTGTCGCCTTCCTTCTTCGTGGTCATGATCAGATGCCAGCCGAACTGCGTCTTGACCGGCTCGGAAATCTTGCCAACTTCGAGCGCGAACGCGGCCTTCTCGAACTCGGGCACCATCTGGCCCTTGCCGAAGAGGCCGAGATCGCCGCCCTTTTCCTTGGACGGGCAGTCGGAGTTGGCCTTCGCGAGTTCGGCGAACTTCGCCGCGAGCTCGGCGGCGGGAACCTTGTCCAGCTGCGCCTTGAGCGACTTGATCTTCGCCTCGGCGTCGATCGCCGCCTTCGCCTGGACGGCGTTGTTGCTCGTGATGTTGGCGATCGTCTCCGCGACCTTCTTTTCGTCGGGCTTGATCTTGGAATCGACTTCCTGCTTCACGACGCGGTCGAAAATGATGCTGCTCACGAGGAACGCTTCCGCGCGCGCTTTGCCCAGCGGGAACTTCTCCGCGAGCTCGTCGAACGTCTTGGGCGCGTCGGGCATGCCGGCGGACTGCTTGACGGCTTCTTCCTTCTTCGCCTGGATTTCTTCGGGCGACACCTTGTCGAGCCCGAGCGCCTTGGCCTTTTCGCCGAGCAGCGTTTCCACGAGGAACTGCTGCGCGAGCTGGCCCGCGAAATACTTCTTGGCGGAGCCGATCTGGTCGGCCGGGATCTGCGCCTTCTGCTTTTCGACCATCGTGTCGAGGTCTTTGTTGAGCGCCTCCCACGAAAGGATCTTGCCGTTCACGACCACGGCGTTGCCCGTCTTCGGGAAGCTGGCCTCTTCGGCGGCGGGTTTGGCGGCATCGGCCGGTTTGGCGGCATCGGCCGGTTTGGCGCAGCACGCGTCGCCGTCCTTCGCGCCGCAGCACGCATCGTTCTTGCCGCATCCGGCAACCACAACCGCGGCCAGCACGGCCGCCGCAATCATCTTAACGCTCATTTTGTCTCCAGTTCTTGGTTGGTGAAATCGAAACGCGCGCATTGTACCACAATTCAAGCGACAACACAACTGGTCTTCGCCGCCACCCGCATGCAAGAAAATGCGCCGCATCGAAATGGTCGGACCGACGAGATTTGAACTCGTGACCTTTTGCACCCCAAGCAAACGCGCTACCAGGCTGCGCTACGGTCCGAAAGCATTTTCCCCCTTGGAAAAAACGCGCACAGTATACCACACGCCGTTTTCGACGTCAAGCGAAATTCGCCCGATCTGCTGGATCCGCCGACGACTACAAACTGTCCGGCAGGTCCTGGCCGGGCGCGTACGCGAGATCGCCGGGGACGTGCCAGTCCTCGGGACCGAAATACGCGGGGAAGACCTTGATTCCGTCCGGCGCGCAGTTGCGCTTGAACGCCTGCAGCGTCACGCGGCGGCAGAACACCTCCAGCCACTTCTCCACCTCGGCCTCGCCGTAGACGCCTTTGAACGCCTTCTTCGCGGCGGCGGCGATTCGCGCGCGCTTTTCGCCCAGCGCCGCCAGATGCCAAATGAAGAAATCGTGGAGTTCGTAGGGGCCGATCTTCTCTTCCGTCTTCTGGACGATTTCGCCCTTCTTCGCCGGCAGCAGTTCGGGGCTCACGGGCGTCGCGACGATGTCCAGAATCGCCTTCGCGCTCTTGGCCGTGCCCCGCGTTTCGGCCCACCAGCGGCAAACCGCGCGCACCACCGTCTTCGGCACGCCGGCGTTCACGCCGAACATGCTCATGTGGTCGCCGTTGTAGGTGCTCCACCCCAGCGCGATTTCGCTCATGTCGCCGGTGCCGAGCACGATGCCGCCCACCATGTTCGCGACGTCCATCAGCACGAGCGTGCGCATGCGCGCCTGCGCGTTTTCGAACGTCACGTCGTGCACGCGCGGATCCTTGCCGATGTCCTTGAAGTGGCGGCGGCAGCACGCCGTCACGTCGACCGTCCTGAGCGCGAGGCCGAGCCCCTCGCACAGGAGTTCGGCGTTGCCCTTCGTGCGTTTGGTGGTGCCGAAGCCGGGCATCGTGTACGCGTGGATCTGCGCCTTCGGCAGCCCCAGCCGCGCGAAGGCCGCGTCCGCCACCAGCAGCGCCAGCGCGGAATCGAGTCCGCCGGAAAGGCCCAGCACCACGTGGCGGCAGCCGATGCGGGAAAGCCGGGTCGCCAGGGCGGCGGTTTGCGTTTCGAACACCTCCTCGGGCGCGCACCATTCTGCGAACGGCCGGGGCGACGAGGAGAACTTGCGTTTCGTCAGCGGTTTCATGGCGCGTCACCTGCAAAGCGCGAGGGACAGGATCGCGAAGCACGTCGCGAGCGTCGCGTTGTTTTCCCAGTGCGTGTTGTCGTCGTTGCGCCAGCTGCCGTCGGGACGCTGCAGCGACGCGAGCTTGGCGGCGAGCTCGTCGCGCCAGACGATTTTCCGTCCGTCCGGGGCGGCGAGTTCGTCCACGCGCGCCGCGGAAAGCGCGCGCGACAGCACGTCGTAATAGTAGTAGAGCCCCGCCGAACCGCGGTTCGGGTTTTCGTCCAGGCTCCAGTACTTCGAGGCGAATTCGAGCGCGCTCTTCACGCGCGGGTCGCCGCGGTCGAGCTTCGCGTAGCACAGCGAGAGGATGCCGTCGTAGGTCATGGCGCCGTAGGCCATCAGCTGCACCTTGCCCTGCGCGTTCGTCTCCACGCCGCCGTGGGGCGTCTGCTGGTTGTAGACGAAACCGCCCTTCCCTTCGCCGTCCTCCGCCTGCATGCCGGCGACGTATTCGAGCGCGGCCTCCCAGTCGAGGTCGGCCTTCTTTTCGCCGGCGGCGCGGAACTCCTCCAGCTTCTCCGTGCGGCGCATCGCGTCCATCGCGTAGCCGGTGTTGGAAAGGTCGGCGCGCGCGCGCGGCCCCTGCGTCCGGCCGTAGCCGAAGCCGCCCGTCATGGGCGAATCGTCCAGGATCTGCGATTCCGCGAGGAACGTGCGCGCGTTCAGCACGGCGCGCACCGGGGCGAGTCCGGACTCGAACAGCGCCGAAAGGCACACGGCCGTGTTGTAGGTGGACAAACTGCCCGGCCCGCCCGCGCCCGTTCCCAGTTTGCCGGCCCGGCCGTTCGGCGCGGACGGCGCCGAGAGCGGCGTGGGGCGCTTCTTGCGCGGCGGACGCACGGTGTAGAAGCCGCCGTCCGGCTTCTGCGCGGCGAGCACCCATTTCGCCGCCTTGGCGGCCTCGGGGCCCTTCGCCTCGCCGGCCGCGACGAGCGCCCACAGCGGCAGCGCCGTGAGCGCGGGCGTGTTCGAATCGGAGAAGTGCCCGTCCGCCTGCTGTTGCGTCTTCAGGAACGCGACGCCTTTGGCGATCGCCGCATCGGCCGTTTCCTTCGCGCCCGCGAACGCCGCCGCGGCGAACGCCGCCGCGAACGCGAAAACCGCATTCTTCTTCATGCCTTTTCCTCCTCCTTTTCCGCGCCGTCCGGAGCGCGGATGAACTTCGGGTTCGCGCCGGCGACCACCAGGGCGACTTCGCCCTTCACTTTCGCGTCCTTGAATTCGGCGGCGAGATCCTTCAGGTAGCCGCGGCGGACGCGCTCGTGCAGCTTCGTGAGCTCGATGCACACTGCCGCCTCGCGGTCGCCCAGCACGTCGTACGCGGCGGCGAGCGTCGCGCCCACGCGGAACGGGCTTTCGAAAAGGACGAGCGTGTGGGCGTGGTCCTTTTCCTCGGCGAACCAGTTGCGGAGCGCGCCCGGCCCGCGCGGCGGGAACCCCTTGAAGGTGAACGAACTCGTGGAAAGGCCGCTCGCCACCAGCGCGACGTTCACGGCGCTCGCCCCGGGGATCACGTCGAACGGCACGCCCTCCTTCGCGCACTTGCGCACCAGCCGGTAGCCGGGATCGGAAATCGCGGGGTAGCCGCCGTCGGAACAGAGCGCCACCTCGCGGCCGGCGCGCACCGCCGCCACCACGAACTCCGCCACGCGCTCCTCGTTGCCCTGCCGGTAGGACACCATTTCGGGACGCGGAACGCCGAAATGCGCAAGCAGCTGCCACGTGCGGCGCGTGTCTTCGCACGCGATGAGGGAAGCGCCTTTGAGCGCTTCCAGCCCGCGCGGACTCAGGTCCCCAAGATTGCCAATCGGCGTGGCCACCACGTGCAACATCGAAAATCCTCCAAAATCAATGCGCCAAGTATACCACAAAGACGTCCTTCGTGCAGAAATCATCTTGCGATCACGCCGCCGCCCAGCACCTCGCCCGCGGCCGAATACCACACGGCGCTCTGCCCGGGCGCGACGCCGA
>JAKSOX010000002.1 GCA_024405335.1 Kiritimatiellia bacterium | reverse complement strand
CCCGCAACCCTCAGATCCACAATCTGATGCTCTACCAATTGAGCTACTCTCGCCACTTGGATCCGAAAAAACGCGCGAAGTATACCAAATGCGCCTCGCGAAAGCAAGGGCTATTTTCAGCATTTCAACATTTCAACAAACCACGCCGGATTCGCACTTTTCGCGTCCCCGGCCGTCCCAAACGTAGGCATGCGACGCAACTGAAGTCCGCGCACGCGGGCGGCGAAATGCGCCTGCGGACGCGCATCGCGGGGATGCTGTTCTGGGAATCACTTGGACTCAGCCGGCTTCTCTGCCGGCGGCGTCGGCTTGGCGACCGGCGTCGGAACCGCATGCCGCTCACGGCGCGGCATCATGCGGCGCGGCGCCATCATCGTCTCCGCAAGTTCCTTGACGAGCTCGTTTGCCTTCGTTTCGTCGGCGACGTACTTTTTGACGACCTCGAGCATCTGGCTTTCCATTTTCGCCCGTCGAGCGGCCATGAACTTCTCGCGCTGCTGGAGCATCCGTTCGCGCGCCTCGGGAGACATCTGGGAACGCTTGGGAGAGACTTTGGCGGTCTCCGCCGCGGCAGGGGCCGCAGATGCGGCCGTTGCGGGTTTTGCGACCTCGTCGGCCACTGCAAACATCGAACCGGCGACAAGCGCCGTGCAAATCAACTTCTTCATGACATCATCCCTTTCTTGTTCGCGCATTATAGCACACTTTTCGCAATGCATCACTCGCTTTTTCCGAACACGTAGTCGATGAACCCGGGAAGGCGGTGGGCGACTGACGAATCGTGCCCCACCCCCTCCATCGGGTGGAACGTCACCTGTTTGCGCCAATTTGGATGGCCTTCGTCGAGGTACTTCCGGAAATTGACGAACCGCTCGTAGCGGCTGCGGCCCTGCGCGAGCGCCGGCGGCGTGCCGTCCACCGCGTACTGCGCGCCGACCTGGTTGTCAAGCGTGCCGCAGGCGCGGCGCACGTGGCGCGACAAAAGATTCGCGCGGATCTGCGCCTCCGCGAGATTAGCCGAATAGCGCGGACGCCCCTTGAGTCCGTACAGCCACGGCACGTCGGGTTCGGGACGGAACTCGGTGGACGGCGCCATCGCCGCATACTCCACCGTCACCCCGTCGCGCACCTTGCCCTTGCCAACCGCGACGTAGCGTCCCACGAACTGGCCGCCAGCGGAAAACCCGGTGACGACCACGCGCCGCAGGTTCGGAAAGAGTTTGCGGTCGCCGAGCTTCTCGAGGATCATGTCCATCGCGTCGAACGAACTGAACGTCGTGCCGACCGCGTCGCCGCCGCCGCGCCAGTCGTCGCCGGCGGACCCCATTGTGACGCAGGACTCCGTCCACGAGTCGTTCCAGATGGCGCGGCCGTCGTCGGGCAGGTTGCGCTCGGCGAGCACCTGACGGCGCGGGAAGAACGGATCGACCACGTAGGGCGGCTCCTCGCCTTCTGGCGTGGCGCGCCGCAGCGCCTTCATGAGCGAAATCATCTCCAACGGCGTCCACACGCCGTCGCCCCAGCCGTGCACCTGCACCACCGCGACCTCGCAGGCCGACCCCTTCTCGATGGGATGGCGCGCGGCGTAGTAGAACGGCTTGGGCGTGCCGGCGAGCGGATGGTACGCGATTTCGTTCACGCCCGAAGCCTCGTTCTCGGCGAAATAGCGCGTGAAGAGCGCCACGTGTTCGTCGAGCGACTTGAGCGAACCCCACTCGCGCGCGCTGTGCGGTTCGCCGCCCTCGGCCGTGAAAATCACGATCGGAACGCCATGGCCCGCGAAGTACGATGCGTCCGTCGCGGCGGACATCCGGCCCTGCCGAACGCCGCCGGGGAGCCGGTCGTTCATCTCCCACCAAAGCGCCACCATTTCCGGATCGCCCGGCCGGTTCACGACCGGCGGACGGCGGCTCGCCGCGACGCGAACTTCGAGACCCGTCGTCTCTTTCATCGTCTTCACCGCGCGCTCCAGTTCCGCATCCGACGTGTAGCGGCAGGAAAAAAGCATGCTCGCCGAGTCGGAAACCACGTTGCCGACGTCGCTCGCGTGGACGATCGTGGGCGAAAGGACGGTGCGCCAGTGCTCGTTCGGGTCTGCGCCCCGGTCCCACGCCTCCTTGAACTTGAGATATCCTTCGCACAACTTCGGAATGGGATTGTCGAGCGCCCATGGGCGCGACGAGTGCCCGCCTTTGCCGTGCGCGACGAGTTCGACGAGGCAATGTCCCTTCTCCGCGATGAAGAGCTGGTTCGGCTCTTCGCCCGCGGTGTCGCCCACAAGAATGAGCTTGCGCGGCAGGTAGCCGCGGTCGATCATCATCTGCGGCGTCGCGGCGCCGGCGCCTCCGCCCTCCTCGTCCGTCGCGACGAACATGCCCACGGACGCCTTGCCGACGAGGTTCGCAAGCACCTGGCACATCACCAGCACGTTGCCCTTCGTGTCGCACGCGCCGCGCGCGAACACGCGGTCGCCCTCGATGCGGGGCTTGAACATTTCGTCGGGCGCGTCGACGACGTCCAGATGGCCCACGAACATGTAGTCGTGCACCTTGCCCGGCGTGGTCGCGGCGTAGAGCCCCACGTAGCCGCATTCGTTGGTCTCGACCGTGCACCAGACGCCGCGCGCGGCCAGCCAGTCCTTGAGGAAGTCGACGCCGCGCTTGAGCTGCGGCAGGTCGTGGCTCCGGCTCGGCAACGAAAGGAAATCGACCAGCGCCTTGCGGTCGACCGTCGCCGACGGCGGCGCGGGCGGCGTCACGGGCTCGAACGCGACGGCGTCCTTCGGCTGGCCCTCGGCCGGCTCGAAGACGCAGGAAACGACCTGCGCGCCCTTCGGGATCTCGATGGCGATTTCGTACGTGGTGCGGCCGCCCTGGCGCACGGGGAGTGTGGAATACGCCACCGCCGCCAGTTCGCCGCGGCCGCGGCGCGCGTCGGTGTCCCATTCGCGCGGCGGATTCCAGTCCACGTCCGCGTGCGACACGTTCTCGCCGTACAGCACGTCGTGCGTCACCTTGCCGCCGTCCGCGAGCGTGAGCACGTAGCGGCCCAGCAGCCAATCCTCCTTCTTGACGTAGAAGCCGTCGAAGAAGCAGCGGAACTCGCGCTTTCGGGTGGCGTGGTGGCGCAAGCGGTAATACGTCCTGTCCGCCGGATGGCGCAGCGCGAAAAGCTCTTTGAACATGCGCTCCCACAGCGCGTCGATTTCGGCGTCGGGGTCTTTGCTTTCCTCCACGAGCTTGTCCATCACGATGTCCGCCAGCACGCCGTTGCGCTGCAGGGTGGGGATGTCGCTGCGTCCCCAGTTGGAGAGCATGTAGCCCGAAAACCCGCGCTTGCGCGAGCGGCCGGGGTAGTCGAGCATTCCGCGCGCGGAATAATTGCCGAACACCCACGTGAAGCCGCGGTCCGCGAAGGCGTTTTCGAGCGTGCGCCCGAGCGACCAGTACCAGTGCAGCATGACCACGTCCTTCGGCAGCATGTCGATGGCGGGATGCGTGGCCGGGAAATCCTCGGTCGCGGCGCCCGCCCAGGGCTTCTTCGAATCGCAGAACTTGAAATCGAGCAGTTTCTCGGCCCACATCATCGTGCGCACGCCCTTCGCCGCGAGATGGTCGCGGATTTTGCGGACGTCGCCCGCGTACAGTTCGGCGGCGTTCTTGCCGCGGCACCTGTCGCAGACGCCGATGGAATACCACTCGTCGTGGCCGACGTTGACGATCCGCGGCTTGAAAAGCGCCACCACTTCGTCCAGCAGGTCGAACAACAGCGCGTAGCTTCGCGGATCGGACGGGCAGTAGCAGTCCGGATGCGGGTCGTTTTGCCGCTCGGCCAGTTCCCGGTGGCGCCACAGCAGGTAGTCGCTGTGGCTCAGGCACGGCACTTCGGGAATGATTTCGATGCCGCGCTCGCGCGCGTAGGCGGCCAGTTCCGCGATCTCCTTTTGCGTCAAAACGCCGCCGCCGCCGTTTTCGGAGTGGATGGAGTTCTTGTGCCACTTCTGGGCGTGCTGTATCTTGAGCGTCTTGCCGGGGTACTCGTTCATGATTTTGGCGTACTCGATCCACCCCGCGTTGACTTCGGGATGCGACTTGTACTCCATCGCGCCGCCAAGTTCGAGCATCAGCGTGTTGAGCCCGAAGTGCGCCATCAGGTCGACGAGCGCGCGGAAGTCGCCGAAGGCGTCGCGTCCCGGCAGCATCGCCTTCACGCCGCGGATGAACGGCACGGACGGCAGCGCGTCCGCGCGTGGCTCCCCGAGCAGCTTGCCGAGTTCGCGTTCAAGCGAATCGACCCAGACGTCGTCGCCCGCCTCGTTCGGATGCAGGCCGTCGCGGAAAAGCTCCTGGCGCACGGTGACGCCGTCCGCCGCGAGAAACGACGCCGTGACGTCGGCGTAGGCGACGCCCTTCTCGGCCGCGAGCTTCGCCAAAAGCGCATTCGTGTCCTTGAGCGGATTCTTTTCGGCCGGCCACGTCTTGCCGCGCGGGAAGATGCCGTAGAGCAGAATCTTCGTCTTGGGGGACTTCTCGCGGATCTTGTCGACGATCGCCGCGACGCCCTGCGCGCGCTCCGCCGGCGTGTTGCCGCCGTTGTTCGTGCCGATCAACAGCACGAGCGCCTCGGGCTTCACCACGTCGAACATGCCGAGGTCGATGCGCCACAGCACGTTTTCGATCACGTCGCCGGACACGCCGACGTTCGCCGGCGCGAAGCGCGCCAGGCGCGCCCACGGTTTCGGCGCGAACCACTCGGTGATCGAATCGCCCAGCATGAACACGCGCGGCGGACGTCCCTCCTTCGCCATGCGGGCGATGCGCGCATGGCGAAGCTCCGCGCGCTGGCGCACGCCCCAGCGTTCCTCGCCGTCAGGGTCGAGTTTCGGGCACGGCGACGTGATCGGCAGCCGCTCGCCGGGCTTCGCCCACACGCGCAGCTTCACTTCCTTGGGATGCTCCTTGGCGGCGGCGATTTGCCTTTGCGCCTCCGCGGCGGACGCCGCGTCCAGAGCGGGCATCGCCACGGCGGCCCACGTCTTCGGCTCGTGCGGCGCGCCGGAGGTGATCTTGAACGCTTCGCCCTGGCGCGTGCGCGCAACGGCCACGCGCCAGACGCCGCCCGTCACCGGCGCGCAATTGCGCAAGTCGCCCCACGGCAGCGACGCCTTCACGCAATATCCCTTGCCCTTTTGGACGTCGTAGGCGACCTTCCAATCGGCGAAGCGCGCGTAGTCGCCGCCCTTGGACCAGTAGTACGGCCCCACGGTGCGTTCGCGCAGGTCGCCGAAGAACTGGTAGTAGCGGTTGTCGTTCGGGAACGGCGCGAAGAAAATCTCGAGCTCGTTTTCCGGCTCTCCCGGCAGATCGGCGAGCGGTTCGTCCACGTCCACCGAAATCGTCACGCCCGACGCGTCGGACGCGATGCGCCAGGCCGGCGCTTCATAACCGAAACAGCACGCGCCCGACGCCAACGCCAGGGCGAGAATTGATGCTTTTGTTTTCATGGCGCGATTATATCAAAAAACTTCCGAATCCAGCAACGTCCGTTTGCGCCCAAGCGCCTGCTCTGGCGTTTGGCTGCAAGCCCGGAAATCGACGGGGATGCGGCCGCGGGGCGTGGCGACGCTGCCTTTGACGGTCAGCCCCGTCACGCGCGGCTTCACCTCGTACGTGCGGTAGCCGGGCGAAGTCGGCCGGACGCCCATCACGTATTCCGTGAGATACCACGCGATCATCGCGCTCCAGCCGTGGCACAGGGAACCGCCGCCGCCCGCGTACGCCGCCCCCTGCGACGTCTCCCACCAGGTGGTGGCGCCGGCGTCGATTTGGGCGCGGTAGAGCGACGTGATCTTTTCGTGCGCCCACTTGCGGTCCGCTTCATCGCCGTGTTCCCACACGCCCTTCGCGAGATAGCGCAGCGTCGCGAGCGACTGCACGCCGAACTTCTCCGACCGCAGCGCGTCCAGCACGCGGCGGCGCTTCGCCGCCGGCACGAGACCGCGTTCGAGGAAGAGCGCCTGCACGAGCGCGTGGAACTGCTCCTTTTCGCCGCGGTCGTTGACGCAGTCCGCGTATCCTCCGCGCGTTTCGTCCCAGTAGAACGCCTCGGCGCGCGCGCCGATTTCCCGCGCCGTCTTCTCCAGCCGGTCCGCGAACGCGGCGTCCCCTTCCGCGCGGAAAAGCGGCGCCAACGCCAAAAGCGCTTCGTGCAGATACAGATTGTAGAACGCATTCGGCGGAAAAGCGTTGAACTCCATCAGCGGCGCCTCGCAGTAGTCCCAGCGGCCCTTGCGTTCCGGCGGCAGGAAAAGCCCGTTTTTGCGCAGGGCGAGGATTTTCCCGAGCATCTCCTTGAGCTGCGGCGCCAGGCGGCGGAACAGCGACGCGTCGCCGGAATACCACCCGTATTCCGCGATGGACGTCATCCAGGGGAACGTGAACATCGGAATCCACGTGTCGCCGCCGTATGGCTCGGCCGCCTTGAGGAAACCGTTCGTCATCGCGCCGGCGGCGTAGAGTTCGATCATCGCCGCCGCGTGCGGATAGTCGCCGAAAATCCCGTAGCCGAACAGCTGCTGGTTGCGCGCGTCGTACGGGCAGATCGACTGTTCGCGGCCGGGGCAGTTCTCGTACTTCTCGTGGCGGCAGCAGCGGAGCGTGCGGCAGGAAATCTCCCACGCCTTCTCCCAGAACGGATCGGAGCACGCGAACGCTGGCGTTTCCATGCCCGGCGCGTACACCTCCTCGAGTCCGCACGCCGCGATTTCGACGCCCGCGTCCGCCGGATGGCGCAGCTCGAGGTAGCGGCACCCGTACCGGCGGAACCAGTGGCGGTACGTCTGCGCCCCCGCGCGCGTCACGTACCGGTCGATCACCTCGCGGCCGTGCAACGGCTCCCGGAAATCGCGCAGACGGCCGTTCGGCTGCAGCCACTCGCCGTTGACGATTTCAATCGTCGCGCCCGCCTTCGCGGCCGACAGCTCGAACCGCAGCAGGCCGGTGCGCTCTTCGCCCAGATCGTACACGCGGAAGCCGTCCCCCGACATCACGACCCGCCCCGGCGCGAACGCGCCGCGCGGACACGCCGGCAGTGGGCGCGGCACGGGCGCCGCGCGCGGTGCCGCCAGGACGGCGCTTCCTTCCGCCGCCTGTTCCTTGCGCGCGTCGTACGCCCACGTCCAGTTCAGCGACACGAACGTCTTCGTGCGCGCGCCCGTCGCGTAGCCCGGAATCCGCGCCGCGCGCCAGCTTTCGTCCGACCCGCCCACGCGCGCGCCGTTCGCGTCCAGCAGCTCCACCCACAGGCCGGGTTCGCCGTCGTCGTGCGACGTGAAAACGCCGCCGCCGTACCACACGTCCACCCGCAGCGTGCGCCCCGGCGATCCCGGCGGCAACGCGATTTCCGTGTACGTCTTGCGGTTCGGATGGTCCGTGTACTGGCCGAACCCCGCGGGATCGGCCGCGCCGTCCACGAACGCCGCGAAATTGCCCGCCGCGGAAACGCGCGCCTTCGCCGCCGAATCCGGAAGCGCCGCCCGGAACGTCGCGTACGTGTTCGTCTGCGGAACGGCGTCCAGCCAGATCCACCGCGGCGCGTACGCGGACGCGCTCCCGCACGCCGACAAAAGAGCCACCCCAAAAACTCCCGTCCTCGTCACGCCTCCTCCTCATTCCCCGCCCCGCCGCGAACCGGGGAAAAAACGTAGGCGGCGAGCAGTTTTTCGGCGGCGGACCGCCACGTGTAGTCTCTGGCGACGAGCGCCCTGCCGACGCGGCCCATCGCGGCGCGTTCGGCGTCGGAAAGGCGAAGCGCCTCGTGAAGCGCCGCCGACAGCGAATCGACGCCTCCGTCGACCCACCAGCCGCACCCTTCTTCACGCAGAACGCGCCAAGGCGTTCCCTTCGTGGCGATCACCGGCACGCCGTGCGCCAACGCCTCCGCCACCACGCCGCCGAAATTTTCCGAATGGGACGGCAACGCGAACAGATCCGCCAGGGCGTATTCGTCCGCCAGCGCCTGGCCGTGTTTTTCCCCGGCGAACACGACGTCTTCGGCGGACAATCCCAAGCGCCCACGCAACGCGACAAGTTCGGAGGCGTGGCCGTCTTCGTCGGGACCCACGATCCGGATCCGCCAACCGCCGCGCTCGTCGGACGGCAGCGCGGCCCAGGCCGCGATCAGATCTGGCAGTCCCTTGATGCGCTGCACGCGACCCGCGAAAAGCAGCGTGCGGCGGCATCCGGCCGCCGGCGGCAGCGGCGACGCGACGCTGGACGAAGCGTCCGGCAACCTCACGCCCAACGGCACGACGGCGGAAGGCGTTACGAGGCGCAGGCGGCGGAGATCGCCGCGCTCCTGTTCGGACGTGACGTGCAGAAGATCCGCCCGGACCAGGTCACGCCGCTGGTAGAGCGCCAACGCGACGGCCTTTTTCCAGAACTTGTGATTGAGCGCCCATGGCGCGAGCATGCCGTGCGGACTCCACGCCACGCGCGCACCAGTGCGTCGCCCCCACGCCGCCAGACGGTGGAGACACGGACTCCACAAACCGTGCAAATGCACCACGTCGAAACGGCGACCGCCGCGAAGCGCGTCGCTTTCGGAACACACGGGAATCCGCGGGTCCACGGAACGTTCCGCGCCTGGCATTCGCCGCCCCACCGCCAACACGACTTCGTGGCCGGCGTCGACCAGTTCGCGGGCGATTTCGCACGCAAACACGCTGACGCCGCTGGCGCGCGGAAGCTTGGGAACTGCGAAAAGAATCGTTTGCGGCCTGGAGGACATGGACGACGCGTCAATTGGAGGAAGCGGTTTTGCGGCGCGACCACGCCACGAGCGCGACGCCGATCGCGAAAAGCGTCATGGAAATCGTCTGCGAAATCGAAAACGGCCCCACGGCGGCGCGCGGATCTCCGCGCAGGAATTCCATGGCGAAACGAACCACGGCGTAGACCATGAAATACGCGCCCGCGAATTGGCCGCCGCGTTCCGCCCGCGGCGTCGCGGTCCGCTTCGCGTACCAGCTGAAAAGCCCCGCGAAAATCGCCAAGCACGCCGCCGCCTCGAAAAGCTGCGTGGGCAGCACGGCGAGCGCAGCGGGCGCGGACGAATCGATCATGCCGGCGTTCAGCTGTTCGTACCACGCCGGACTGCCGCGCGGGAAACGCACGGCGAGCGCGCATTCGGAAAGCCGCCCGTAGCAGCAACCGTAGAAGAAACAGCCGATGCGGCCGAACGCATGGCCCAGCGGTATCACGATCGCCAGCACGTCCGCGAGCGGCAACACCGGTTCCTTCTTGATCCGGCACCAAAAGAGAAAGGTGACAAGCGCCAAAATGAGGCCGCCGTAGAACATGAGCCCGCCTTGGTCGACGCGCACGACTTTCAGCGGGTTCGCCGCGAACTCGGCTGACCAGTGCTCCACCACGTAGGCGATGCGGCTGCCCACCACGCCCGAAACCATCAGCGCCACGAGCAGATTGGAAATCTTGTCCATGGACCGCCCCGTGCGCTTGCACGCCCAAGCCACGACCTGCCAGGCGGCGAGAAATCCGAGCGCCATGCAGGCGCCGTAGGTTTTCACGTGGAGCGGCCCCAACGAAAAGAGATCGGGATGCATGTCAAAGTCCTTTCAGAATTTCCACGGCGGTGGCCGTGGCGTTCGTGCCTTCCCAGCGTCCGTCGCCGCGCTGGAGCGCCACGAGCTTGCGCGCGACGGCGGCGCGCGACGCGCCGTTCGTCCACGCGAACGCGAGCGCGGCGTCCGGCGCGTTCGTGTCGCCTACGCGTTCGAGCCACGCCTCGCCCAAGTCGATGGCGTGATCCACTTCGTTTTGCGTGCTGGGCTCCACGAAGTCCTCGGACGCGGGCAGCGTCTTCACGGCGAACGTCGCCGCGCCGGCGACAACCGCCAACGCGACAAACGCCAAAAACAATTTAGCCGTTTTTCCCATGCCCCGTAGTATAGCAAAAAGGGCCGCGGAAGTCCGCAGCCCTTTTCAATTGTGAAGACGCCCCGTTTACTTGGCGAGGACGGCTTCCTTGGCGGCCTTGCAAAGACGGAACTTGGCGACCGTCTTGGCGGGGATCTTGATCTTTTCCTTGGTGAGCGGGTTGAGACCGGTGCGGGCTTTCCGCTTCGCCTTCAGGATCTTGCCGAGGCCGGGAAGCATGAGGCCCTTGGGGAGCTTGGCGCCGGCATAAGCGATCTGGAGGAGCGCTTCGTACGCGGCGGCGGCCTGCTTCTTGGTGATGCCGGCCGCTTCAGCGAGGGCGGCCATGATTTCGGTCTTGGTGGACGGGACTTTCTTAGCCATGTTGTTCGTTCCTTGTTTGCGCTTCGGGGGAAATCCCAGAAACACCGATAATATACCGCTTTCATCCCCGTTTTGCAAGGGGTAAAATGACAAATCTTGTGGCGGCAAATCTTGTGGCTGGGTGGTGGTCGCGACCTGCCGTCCACGGCAGGCGTTCCGCCCAGGCTCACACGCCACGGGAAAACGCCTTCAGCCCGATTTCAAGTCCGCGCAGCTCCGCAAGCCCCACGAGACGCCCGCCGTAGCTGTATCCGCAGTAGCAGTTGCGGCGCTTGTCGATTTCCATCAGCCGGCCGTGGTCGGGGCGCACCACGATGTCCGCGCCGCGGCGTTTTTCCTCCCTCAGGAGCGCCAGCATCAGCTCGGGCATGTTCGTCTTGCCCACGAGGTGGCAACGCGATTCGTGGAACACGCCCTCCTCTTCGTATTCGAGGTTGCGGAAATGGCAGAAGAACACGCGCTCGGCGAACTCCCGGAAAATGGCGACTTCGTCGTTCTCCGGAGACGCTCCCAACGACCCAGTGCACAACGTGAGCCCCACGTGCTTCGAGGGGCACGCCTTCACCATCCGGCGCACGTCCGCCGCCGTGGAAAGCACGCGCGGAAGCCCGAAAATCGGATGCGGCGGATCGTCCGGGTGGATGCACAGGTCGACGCCGCACTTTTCGAGCGTGGGCGTGACGTCGTTCAAAAACGCGTACAGGTTCGCGCGCAGCCGCGCGTCGTCGACGCCGGCGTAGGTTTTGAGTTCGCGCAGGAACTGCGCGGGCGTCAAATCGTCCACCGTCCCGGGCAGGCCGGTCAGGATCGCCTTCTGCACGCGCATTCGCTCCTTCGGCGAATACTTCGCCCACAGCCGCTTCGCGCGCGCCTTCGTCTTCGCGTCGTAGTCCTTCGCGGCGTCCGGGCGCTTCAGCGCGAAAAGGTCGAACGCCGCGACTTCGTAGGCGTTGTAGCCGAGGCAGGTGGAGCCGTCCGGCAGCTCGTGGGCGAGATCGCTGCGCGTCCAGTCGAGAACCGGCATGAAGTTGTAGCACACCGTTTTGACGCCGCACGCGGCGAGGTTCTCGAGCGTCTTGCGGTAGTTCGCGACGTGCCGCCGGAAATCGCCGGTGCGTTTCTTGACGTCCTCGTGCACGGGCACGGATTCGACCACGCTCCACGTCATGCCAGCGTCGCGCACCTTCTTCGCGAGCCGCCTGATTTCGGCGACCGGCCACGTTTCGCCCGGCTTGCGCCCGTACAGCGCCGTGACGACGTCCGTGACGCCCGCCTGGCGGATTTCCTTCAGCGAAATGGGGTCGGACTCCCCGTACCATCTCCAGCCCTGCTTCACGCGCACCTCCTCATTTCGACGCCGACGTTGAAATCAAATCCTGAAACCGAGGCCGTAGCGCAGCCGCCAAAAAGCTCGGCGCAGCCGGGAAGGGAAATCCATCGGCAGCGGAACGCGGTGCGGCGGCGTTCCCGCGGGCGTGATGACGCTGGGCAGACCGGAGGCGCCCACGCGGGGGACGTCGTCCCAGACGACCGACAGCAACCCGCGGCGCCGAACGCTTTCCCAGCAATCCGCCACCATGAAAACGGGGCTGTTGAACCGCAGCATCGTCTCGGCCCCGGCGCGGTTCAGCACGTAGCCGATCGCCCAAGTCGCGCCGATGGCGCGATCCGTCAACAGCTTCACGGCGGGTTTGTCTTCCGCCACCCCGGCCGACAGGCCGTTTTCCCACGCTTCGCCCGACGACGACAAAATGCGCGCGTCGTCTTCCAGGACGCAGGCGACGGGGACGTTTTCGGCGATCATGCGGCGGTAGACGTTTTGGTGGCTGACGGCGCAGCCGATTTCGCCGTCGCCCAGCACGCGGAGCACGCGTCGCATTTTCGGGAAGTCGGCAAGCCGCCGTTTTTCCGCGTCGCCAAGGGCGAATCCGTCGACGCCCTCCGCGAGCTCGAACGCGATTCCCAGCGCCGACAGCCGTTCCACGAGCGCGGCCCGGCGGGCGGCGTCCTGCTTGCGGCTGATCACGAACGTCTTCATGGAGGCGCGCCCTTTTCCGTTTCGCGCGGTGCCGATCACCCCATCGCGGCGACCGTGAGCATTCCCAGCGCGTGCGTCACGGCCTGCGCGCGCACGCGTTCGCGGTCGCCCCTGAAGATCGCCTTTTCCGCGCGGACGCCGTCCCGCGTCGCCAAACCGAACCACACGAGCCCCACGGGCTTCTCGGCCGTTCCGCCGCCGGGTCCGGCGATGCCGGTGACGGACACGGCGACGTCGGCGCCGACGAGTCCGCGCACGCCCGCCGCCATCGCCGCCGCGCTTTCGGAAGACACGGCGCCCACGGTGTCGAGCACGGTCTGCGGCACGCCCAGGACGCCGTGCTTCACGCTGTTCGCGTACGAAACCACGCCGCCCAGATACACTTCGGAAGAACCTGGCACGCCGGTGATCGCCGCGCCCACGCCGCCGCCCGTGCAGCTTTCGGCGGTGGCGCAGGTGACGCCGCGCGCTTTCAGAAGCGCCACGAGTTTTTCGGCCGCGTCCATGGCGTCACGAATCGTAGAAGACCGCGCCCTTGTCCGTGACGATGCGCTTCGCGGTGGGATACGCGAAGCACGGCGCCGTTCTGAGCGCCTCCGCGTATTTCGCCGCCTCCCACTTCGCCATCGCCAGATCGTGCAGCCGCCAGTTGCCGCAATTCACCTCCGTGGCGCCCGGCACGGGGCCGTCGTATGCGGCCAGATGCTCGAACGCCCGCAGCACGAGCGGATGGATTTCCTGCGGCGTCGGCCGTCCCTTCACGATCAGGTAGTTGCCCGTGAGGCAGCCCATCGGCCCCCAGTAGACGATGCGGTCCTTCCACTCGGGGTCGTTGCGCAGAAACGTCGCCACCACGTGCTCGATCGTGTGGAGCGCGTTCGGATGCACGGCCGGCTCCACGTTCGGGCGCTTCATGCGCACGTCGAAGGTGGTAACGGTTTCGCCGCCCACCTCGTCCACGCGGGACTCGTAGATGCCCGGCACGATCAGCGTGTGGTCCACCTGAAAAGACGCTATCAGTTCCACGTTCCGTTCCTTTCCCTTCTTCAGTCCAACACGCGGCGGATGACGCGCTTGGCCTTGCCTTCGCTGCGCGGCAGCGCCCCTACGGGAAACACGTCGCCCTTCGGCAGGAAGCCGAGGCGTTCGCGCAGATGCTTCGCCACGGTGTGGCCCGTCACGCCGGGCTCCGCCTCGACGTTGATCGTCACGTCCGTCATGCCGTGGCGCTCTTCGAGGATGATCTGGAATTCGTCCTTCACCCCGGGGATTTCCATCAGCGCCTGTTCGACCTGGCGCGGATAGAAGTTCACTCCCTTCACGATGAGCATGTCGTCGGTGCGGCCGGTGATGCGGTCGATGCGCAGCGACGTGCGCCCGCACCCGCACTTCTCGCGGCCGACGATGCGCGAAATGTCGTGCGTGCGGTAGCGGATGATGGGCATCGCCTCGCGCGCGAGCGAGGTGAACACCACCTCGCCGTATTCGCCGTCCGGCACCGTTTTGCCCGTGGCGGGGTCGATGATTTCGGTGACGTACTGGTCTTCCCACACGTGTAGCCCGCAATGGCACGGGCAGTCCTGCCCCGTGGTGCCGATGCCGCCCGTCTCCGTCATCCCGTAGATGTCGAAGCATTCGATGCCGAGGCGCGACTCGATGCGCTTGCGCGTCTCGTCCGAAAACGTCTCGGACCCGAAAATGCCCACCTTGAGATGCGGCAGCTGCGGGTCGTCCGTCTTGTCCAGCATTTCGATGAGCCGCGGCACGTAGGACACCACGGACACGAACCCCTTCGTGCGGAAGTCGCGCATCAGGCGGATTTGGCGCTCGGTGTTGCCGCTCGACGCCGGAATCGTGAACAGATGCGCCTTGCGCGCGCCGTGGTAGCAGCCGAAGCCGCCGTTGAACAGGCCGAACGTCGGCATGATCTGGACGGCGTCGCCCGGCTCCAGCCCGGCCATCGTGTAGCAGCGCGCCATGCACTCGGCCCACTGCAGCAGGTCGTTCTTGGTGTACGCCATCACCACGGGCGTGCCCGTGGAACCGGAGGACATGTGGAATTCCATCAAGTCACGCCGGTCGACGCAGTTCATTTTCAGCGGATACGCCTCGCGGAAATCCTCCTTCGTGAAGAACGGCAGGTTCGCGAGATCGTCGAGCGACTTCACGTCCTCGGGCGACGCGACGCCGCCCTTCATCAGGCGCTTGCGGTAGAATTCGTTTTTCCAGACGCGGGCGAGGGACTTCTTCACGCCCTCCAGCTGCAGTTTGGCGTATTCGTCGCGGCTCAGCGTTTCCGCTTCGCGGTTCCAGAAGTTTCCCATGGCGACATTCCGCGATTATTTGCCGACGGCCGCGCGGCCGAGCGCGAACGCCTTCTTGTTCAGGTCGAGCAGTTTCGCCTTCGGCCCGGTGAAGGTCTCTTCCATCGCCTTCGTCCAGAGTTCTTCCGGGAACGGCGTCAGCACGGAAACGGCGCCGGCGATCACCATGTTCGCCGTGCGGTCGTTGCCCGCCTCGCGGGCGAGCGCGGCGGAGTCGACGTAGAGCGCGCCCTTCAGCGCCTTCTTGAGCGACGCCGCGAGATCCGCGACGTCCGGCTGCTGGCCGGAGGACACCGTGACGGGCGTCAAATACGCGTCGTTGACCACGGCGGCGCCGCCCTTCTTCAGCAGATGCGCCGACCGGAGCGCTTCGAGCTTGTCGAACGCCACGAGCAGGTCGGCCTCGCCCTCGGGCACGATCGGCGACGCCACGCGGTCGCCGAAACGCACGGAACTCATCACGCTGCCGCCGCGCTGGGCCATGCCGTGGATTTCGCTCTTCTTCACGTCCAACCCTGCCAAAGCCGCCACGCGGCCGAGCAGATTCGCCGTGAGCAGAATGCCCTGCCCGCCGACGCCCGCGAAACTGACGTTGTAGGTCTTCATTTTCCGTTTCCTTTCCGAATCGATCACTCCGCGCGTTCCACCGCGAGCTCGGGGTCGAGCTCCTGCAGTTTCTTTTCGATGCCTTCCTTCAGCGTCATCAACGCGAACGGGCAGCTGCCGCAATGGCCCGTGAGGCGCAAAAACACCTTCTTGCCTTCCATCTTCACGAACTCGAGATCGCCGCCGTCCGCCTGCAGCATCGGACGCATGTCGTCGAGCGCCTTCAACACCTGTTCTTCATTCGTTTCCATCTTTTGTCTCCCTTGTTTCCAAATCACTCGAAACGGATGGACGCGGCGCGGCCGTGGCCGTCGAGCCCCTCCACCGCGGCGAACGCCGCGATCGTGTCCTTCGTCTGCGCCAGGTCTTCGCGCGTGAACGCCACGAAACTGTGGCGACGGCGGAAATCGTCCGACGTCAAACCGTTGAACATGTTCGCCGCGCCGCCCGTGGGCAGCACGTGGCTCGGCCCGGCCACGAAGTCGCCCGCCGATTCCGGCGTCCACGCGCCGCAGAACACCGCGCCCGCCGCGCGGACGCCCTTCATGAGCTTTTGCGCGTCCTTGCACATGATCTCGAAATGCTCGGGCGCGAAGCGGTTCACCAGCTCCAGACCCTCCGCGAGCGTGGGCGTCACCGCGAACAGAATGCCGCCGCGGTCGATCACTCGCCGCACGAGCGCCTTGCGAGAAAGCGTTTCCGTCTGCGCCTCGAGTTCCGCGAGCGTCTTTTCCGCGAACGCGCGCGAGTGCGTGACCAGCAGCGACTTCTCCCAACCGGAACCGTGTTCCGCCTGCGACAGCAGATCCGCCGCCACCCAGCGCGCGTCCACCGTGCCGTCCGCCAGCACCGCGATTTCGCTGGGGCCGGCCACCTGGTCGATGCCCACGTGGCCGTACACCTGGCGCTTCGCCGCCGTGACGTACGCATTGCCGGGGCCTGCGATCTTCTGCACCTTCTTCACCGTCTTGGTGCCGAACGCCATCAGGCCGATCGCCTGGATGCCGCCGACGCGGTAGATTTCCGTGGCGCCCGCAAGCCGCAGCGCGTGGAGCAGCACGGGATTCGGCGTGCCCGAAGGGCCCGCCGGCGTGCACGCGACGATTTCCTTCACGCCCGCGGCCTTGGCGAGCGTCACCGTCATCACGCTGGTGGAGGCGAGCGGCGCCGTGCCGCCGGGCACGTACACGCCCACGCGGTCCATCGGCGAAAAGAACTCGCCAGCGCTGCCGCCGCACGGGGTCTTCATGGACCACGGCGCGCGCAAAGACGCCTTTGAGAACTTGAGCACCCGGTCGTGCGCGTCCTTGACGGCGCGCTTCAAACCGGCGGGAACGGAAGCCGACGCCGCAGCGAGCTCCTTTTCGGAAACGCGGAAACGCCGGGGCGACAGCTTCGCGCCCTCGAACTTCTCCACGTACTTCGCCACCGCCGCGTCGCCGTCCGCGCGGATCGCGGCCAAAACCTCGGCCGCGGCCCGTTCCGCATCCTCGGGAAACGCGCTGCGCCGCAGAAAAGCCGTCACCGCGCGGCTTTCCTTTTTCTTCTCCGACCAATCGACTATCCGAATCATGCCCGTAAACACTCCTTGCAATGCCGCGTATTATATCACGTAACGCGCGCCGTGTGGCGCATTACTTCTGCGTGCTTGAGCGTTCGACGTGACGTGGCGTTTTCCGTGGCAACGTGATATAATGGCGGGCAAAAAGGAGTCATGTCCATGAAATTGTTTTCGTTGATGGCAGTCGTCGCGCTCGTTGGCGCGACTTTCGCCGCGGAAGCCAAGCGCCCCGCGCCGCGTGAACCCGGCAACGATCCCGTCGTGCGCCTCGTCAAGGACCGCAAGGTGGCCGAGAAGATCGGCCTCACCAAAGAACAAATCGCCCAAATCAAAGAATTGTGCAAGGCCGGCGACGACGCCGCCAAGGCCCTGCGCGAAAAGCATAAACAGGCGATGGAACGGAACGCCGCCGCGTTCGAGGCCGACCGTATCGACGAAAACGCCGTGATGGCGGCCATCGACGAGATATACGACTTGCGCAAGGCGGTGGTCAAGGAACAGATGAAGGCCGTCATCGCCGCCAAAAACGTGCTCTCGCCCGAACAGCTCGAAAAGGCCAAGCAGGAACTGTCGGCCAAGATCGCGGCCGACGAAGCAAAGCGCGCGGCACGCAAGGCCGCCAAAGAAGGCGACAAGAAGCCCGCCGAAAAGAACTGATTCTCCGCGCCGCCCGGAAGCGAAATGCGTTTCAGCGGTCCAGCAACCGCTTCGCCAGTTCTTCTGCTTCCGGGTGGTGCCAGGCGTCGAGCGTGATCGTGCGGCCGTCGTTCATGCGGACGACGAGCACGCCTTTTCCGCGCCACTTGCGGTCGTCGACCTCGGCGACGTCCGCGAAGGCCGCCGGTTTGCCGCCCGTGAGCGAGCCCGTCATCGCCGAGTCGTCCCACGCCAGCGTCTCGCGGCGGACTTTCAGCAAATGCCCGCCGATGGCGAGCGCCGCCAGAAACGACAATCCGGCGAACTGCCATTGGCGCGCGATTTTGTCCGCCGGCTCCCGGCGGGCCGGATACGCGACTGCCGCGTCGAACGAAAACCAGCACCCGAGCCCCGCCATCAGCAGCGCGACGCCCAAATGCCGCCGGAAAAACTCCTTGTTCAATGTGAACTCCACGATCGATCCTCCAGATTCCGGTCTCACAAATAGCACGCTGGATCCATGCCCCACGCGTCGCCCGCGACCGCTTCTCCGCGCGCGCGGAAATTGCCGTTGCACGCGGAAAGCCATTTGCAGGCCCGGCACTTTTCCGGCAGCAGCGGCCGACGTTCGCGCAACTGCGCGAGCAGCGAGCCGGGCGGCGGATCGCCCCAGATTTCCGAAAACGGCTTCGCGCGCACGTTCCCGACGGGACGGTTCCGCCAGAACTGGTCCGGGAAAACCGTGCCGTCCCACGAAATGGACGCGATGCCGGAGCCCGAGGCGTTGCCGCCGTTTAGCTTCAGCAGGGCGAGCATGCTTTCTGGCGAACGCCGCGCGAAGCCGGGGCCTTCCGCGCACGCGCGTTCGTACAGGTACGGGCCGTCGCAGTGGTTGTCCACCGTTAGCACTTCCACGGGCTTGCCGGCGTCGAAGCACTTGCGCGTTTCCGCCACGACGGCGTCGAGCGCCGCGCGGCGTTCTGCGGCGGAAAGATCGCTCGCGGCGATTTCCGCGCCGCGGCCCGTGTAGACGAGGTGGTACAGGCAAATCCGCGGCACGCCCTCCGCGCGCAGCAGTTCGAAAAGCGCGGGAATGCACGCGACGTTGTGGCGCGTCAGGGTCACGCGCAACCCCACTTTCACGCCGCGCGCGAGCAGCCGCCGAATCGCCGCGAGGGACGCCCGGTACGCGCCAGGACGGCGGCGGAACGCATCGTGCACCTGCTCCGTGCCGTCGACGGAAACGCCCACGTACCCCACGCCCAGCGCCGCGAGCCGATCCGCCTTCGCGTCGTCGATCAGCGTGCCGTTCGTGGAAAAGGTCACGCGCAGACCGGCGTTCTTAGCGCGCTCGGCCAGCGCGAACACGTCCTGTCGCAAAAACGGTTCGCCGCCGGAAAAAAGCAGCACCGGCGCCTTGAAGGCGGCCAGATCGTCTACGACGCGAAACGCCTCTTCAGTGGATAGCTCCTTCGGCGCGCCGGCCGCGGCGTCCACGGCCGCGTAGCAGTGCGCGCATCTGAGGTTGCAGGCGGCGGTGACGTTCCACACCACCACGGGACGCCCGTGGACGCCCTCCGCGTAGCGCAGGCGGTCGTTGGGTTCGTCGTTTCCGAACAGCAGCTTCGAAACGCTCGTCACTTGAACGCCCCTTCCGGGCGCTCCACGGCGATTCCCAGTTTTTCGGCCGCGTCCTGGACTGCGCGCAGGAATTCCGTCGCCGCGCCGTAGTAGACGAGATCGTCCGCGACGATTTCCACCGTGAGGATCATGCCGGGGCCGAGATTCTTCTTCGCGAGGGCGTCCGCGAGCAGCCCGCGCGCCTTCTGGGCCGCGGCGGCGATGTCGCCACGGAACTTGGCGGGGTCGGCGTCGAGCGCGATCTGTTCGATCTGCGCGCCTTCCATGCGGAAGTCGGCGGTGATTTGCGCGTCCGTGCGCTTGAGTTCCACGGTGCAGGTGAACCGGCCCATCACCCCGCCGCCGCCCTTGGAATGGCCGGCGAGCTTCACGGCGTCCAGAATCGCCTTCGCCTTTTCCTTGATGCGCGCCTTCACCGGCGGAAACACGTCCGCGTACAGTTCCGCGATGGCGATGGGGTGTTCGTCCTCCTTCACGCCGGGGAAGAGCGTCGCGCCGCGCGAAGACTCCCAGCCCGCCGCCACCATCCGCGCGAGATCCTTCTCCAGCGTCGCCACGTCGGGCAGCGGTTCGCCTTTGGGGATCAGCCGCTTCATTTCGTTCGCGACGCGGTCGCCGCAGTCGTCCACGAGCTTGAACTCGCGCGCATACGCCGCGCGCACGCGCTCGATCACCGGCGTCAGTTCGCGGTCCGTGCGCTCCTGCACGGCCTTCTTCACCGCGCCGTGGCCCAAACGCGCGGCGGCGTAGGCGCGGAACGCCTCGCGCTCCCGCTCCGGCGCTTCGGCGACGGCGTCCGCCAGCGCGGACGCCTTGAGTTCGTCCTCGAACTGCGGCCGCACCGTTTTCGCCGCGTCCTCGTTGCGCGCGGCCTTGTCCGGCGCGGCGCCCACCGCCCGGATCACCAGCTCCTCGTCGATCGTCACGGGAACTCCCGCCACGGACTCGGCGACGTGCGCGAGCACGTTCTTCTCCACGGCGGCCTCGAGCGTTTTGTTCGTGACGGACGGAAACACGCCGTACGTCCATTCGCCTTCCTTCGTCCGCGCCTTGTCGTCCGCGACGCGCTCCAGCAGATGGCGCACGAGGTTCCCGGCCACCACTTCCGGCGCCCATCCTTCGGGATGCGCGCGCTTGACGATTTCGCCCTGGCGCTTGCGCTGGTTTTCGGCGTCGGCGATCAACGGCTCGGCGAGCCGTTCGGACACGTAGGCGACGTTCTCCTCGAACACGGGCGTCCGCTGGTTGGCGACCAGGCGCTCGGTGAGCGTTTTCTTCAGCTCCGCGCCGTCGAGGGCGTCCACCTCCGCCTCGGTGGGGCGCACGAGCGCGACGAGTCCCCGCGCCTGCCGCGCGCAGGCGTTCGTGCGGGCGGCGGCGTACACGGCTGGA
This sequence comes from Kiritimatiellia bacterium, assembly GCA_024405335.1. Taxonomy (GTDB): domain Bacteria; phylum Verrucomicrobiota; class Kiritimatiellia; order RFP12; family UBA1067; genus UBA1731. The sequence continues at coordinate 14,714 of JAKSOX010000002.1, read as the reverse complement.
TACGCCGAAGCGGCCGACTCGTCGAGCGCGGCGGCGTCGAGCGCGGCGGACGCGGCGGCGAATTCCGCCGCGAACGCCTCTTCCGTCTTGTGCGGCTTGGCGAGCCGCGCCAGCACTTGGCGCGCCTTGTCGGCGTAGTTCGTCGCGAGTTCGAGCTTGTAGTCCGCCCTGAGCAGGGCCTCGGCTTCGGCGGACGTGCGGTATTTGCCCGGGTCTTCCAGCATCTTCGCGAACAGCGCGGCGTCGACGCCACGGCCCGTGAGCGTGTCGGCGGCGAGTTCCGCGAGCACGATGCGCGCGGCGCCTTCCGCCGCCGTGCGGTCGAACGCGCTTTCCTGCGCGAACGCGGCGGCCGCAGCCGCGAAAAAGAAGAAGAAAACGGACTCCACGCGCTTCATGGCAGCACCTCCGCGCCGGTGAGTTCCTCGAGCCGTTTCAAGCTGCGCTCCTTGAGCGCCGCGGAAATTTCCGTGGCGAGCATGAGGCGCGTCTGGTCGTCGGCGCCTTTGAGCCGCCCGACGAGCCCGGCGAGTTCGGAGTCGCCGATGGACTTGGGGTTGGCGAGCCAGGCGATCTGGAACGCCGTGGCGCAATTCCGCTGCAGCAGCACCACGTCCGCGCGGACGGAGGCGACGTCCTTTTCCACGCGCTTCGCGAGCCAGGCGCGCTCGTCCTCGCCCAGCGCGTCCGCGCCGAGTTCCGCCGCCGCCAGGACGCCCGCGCGCCATTCGGCCGCCAGTTTCGAGGCGTCCGCGAAGTCCGCGCGCGCGGACTTCGCGCCGGACACGAACGCCTCGCGCACCGTGGGCGCCGCCGTCAGCGCGCCGCCCTGGACCACGTCCGCCGCCTTCACGCCAAGCCCGTAGCGCGCGCGGCGCTCCTGCTCCACGCGGTCCGCCGCCAGCGTGAGCTTCTGCAGATTCAGCTTCAGCACTTCCTCCTGGCGCGCCTGCTCGGCGCTTTGCGCGTCGCGCGTGGCCTTCTCGCGGAAGATGAAGAACGCGATGATGAAAATCACCATGATCGCGAGCGTGATCTGCAGCAGCAGTCCCTGGAGATCGTCCACTGACGCCCCCGCCCGGGACCTGCCGCCAGCCAGGCGGAGCAACACGGCTTTGTCGGATGCGGTCATGGCTCAGGCCTTGAGGATGTCGCGGATCTTTTCCATCTTCGCGTTGATTTCGCGGATGTCGTCGCCCATGCGCTTCGTTTCGGCGGCCGCCTGGACGAGATTGTGCGTGAGTTTCTCCACCGCCGCCAGCACGTCCGACTCGACCGGCTCGTCGAGGTTGTTCTTCGCGAGCAGCCCCTGCAGCATCGGACGCACGATCGGATGGTCCACGACGAACACCCACACCACCGCCACCAGCGTCGAAAAGAGCGCGGTGTGCAGGCAGTGCATCAGGTCGTACATGGAAACCTTGTCGAGCTGGAAGTAGCCGATGACGATGATGCCCCACAGCGTGCCCACGAGGCCGAGCGCGACGTTCAGCTGGTCCGCCGCCGCGAAAAACGGGAAGTGCGTGGGATCGGCCTTGCGCTCGAAGAGAATGCCCAGCAGCCCCTTCACCACGCACAGGCATCCGAAAAGCGGAATGAACGTGGAAACGGCGGAATAGTCCACGGCGGACCAGTCGATCCACGCGCCCCAGCCCACGATTTCCTTGGGCATTTGCGACGAATCGCCGCCGCACGCCGCGAACGCGGCCCACCACCTCGATATCACCACGACGTTGTTGACGAACGCCAACGCGCACGCGAAAGCCAGCGTTCCCCAGAACGCCAGCGCCATCGCCGTAATCGTCTTCGCCTTGAGTCTCATTCCCGACCTCCTTTGAACTTGATCACCGCCAATTATACCATTTCCGCTAAAAATGTGTAGCACGAACGCTTTGAAGACAACAAAAAAGCGGCGTGCCCAAACGTACCAGGCAACTGCCGCTTTTCATCAAATGGTGGAGAAGAAGAGATTCGAACTCTCGACCCCCACGTTGCGAACGTGATGCTCTACCAACTGAGCTACTTCCCCAAGTGGTGAAAACGGCGCGTAGTATAACACAACGGGCAATCGTCCGCAAGCCCATTTTTCAAATATTTTCATCGTATTCCACGGCGTCCGAGGAGAAGGCATTCTTCACGCCGGATGCGCGAATTCGCGCATCCGCTGGAACGCCGCGTACAGCGCCGGCACGAACACGATGCCCACGAACGTCGCCGCCAGCATGCCGCTGGCCGTGCACACGCCGATGCCGCGCATGGACGCCGCGCCCGCGCCGTCCGCAAACACGAGCGGCGCCACGCCGATGATGAAGCTCCACGCCGTCATCAGCACCGCGCGGTAGCGCAGCGACGCGCCGGAAAGCGCCGCGTCGAACACGCTCTTGCCCGCCTCGCGCTCCTGCTTCGAAAACTCCACCATCAGAATGGCGTTCTTCGCCGCCAGGCCGATCAGCATCACGCAGCCGAGCTGCGCGTAGATGGAAAGCGGCACGTGCGCGAGCCACAGCCCCAGAAACGCGCCCGCCACCGCGAACAGCACCGAAAGCATCACGGACAGGGGAATCGTCCAGCTTTCGTACTGCGCCACGAGGAACAGGTACGCGAACACGAGCGCGGCCGCCATGAGCCACAGCAGACGGCCCTCGTTTTCCTTTTCCTGCAGCTGCACCGGCCCCCACTCCACGGCGAACCCCTTCGGCATCGGCGTCGATTCGATCAGCCGCATCACGTCCGACGACGGCACGCCGTCCGCCGGCGTCACGTCGCACCACGCCGCGAGCATCTTGTTGTAGCTCATCGTTTCGCGCGTGCCGCCCACGTACTCGAGCGTGCCCAGCGACGACAACGGCACCGATTCGCCCGCGGGCGTCGTCACCTGGATCGCGAGCACGTCGGCGACGCCGGCGCGGTAGTCGGGATCGTTCTGGAGTTTCACCTGGTACACGCCGCGCTTGATGTTGAAGTCGTTCACGTAGTAGGAGGCGAGCTTGTTCTGGAGCGTCGCGAACACGGTCTTCGGCGTGAGCCCGAGCAGTTCCACCTTCCGGCGGTCGAGCACGAGCTCGAGCTGCGGCGTCGAACAGGTGAACCCGTGCACCGCGCTTTTCACGAGCTTGTTCGTCTTCAGCGCGTCCACCACGCCGTCCACGGCGGCGAGCAGCTCCTCGGGCGTGCAGCCGTCCACGGAACAGAAGTTGAACCCCACGCCGGACGACCCGCCGAGGCCCTTGATCGCCGCCGGCTGCGTGAACACGAATTCCGCCGCGTACAGATCCGCCGCCGCCGCCTTCAGGCGCGCCATCACCGCGTCGATCTTCAGGTCGTCCGTGCGCCGTTCGTCCCAGTGGTCCAGGCGGATCAAACCGCCGCCGAGGTTCTCGCCCGAGCCCCACATGCCGTTCGATCCGCAGCGCGAGGACATCGACATCACGCCCGGGATCTTCGCGACGCGGTCGTGAAATGCGTCCACCACGTCGATCGTGCGGTCCAGGGACTGCCCTTCCGCCAGCCGACAATACCAGCTGACGTAGCCGCGGTCCTCCTTCGGCAGGAACGTCGTGGGCACCTTGCCGGAGACGTGCCACAACCCGGCGCCGACGGCCGCGAACAGCAGCAGCGTGATCAGCGCGCGCCGCGCGAAGAAGCGCACGAACGCGAGATAGCAGCGGCGGGAAAGTTCGAGGCCGGCGTTGAACGGACGGAACACGAGCCGCGCCTTCGCGCGCGGCGGCTTGAGCATGTACGCGCACAGCACGGGCGACAGCACGATCGCCACCACGGTGGAAAAGCACAGCGCCACGCACATCGCCACGGCGAACTGCGCGTACATCAGCCCCACCATGCCCGAATAGAACACCAGCGGCAGGTAGCACGCGAGCGTCACCAGCGTCGTCGCCACGATGGCGCCCGTGATCTGCGTCATGGATTTCATCGCGGCCTCTTTGGCGGAAAGCCCTTCGCGCAGCATGAGCGCCTGGCAGTTCTCCACCACCACGATCGCGTCGTCCACGAGCGAACCGATCACCAGAATGAGCCCGAACATCGTGAGCACGTTCACCGTGTAGCCCAGCGGATACAACACCGCGAAAGTGGCGCACAGCGAAATCGGAATCGCGATCGCCGGCACGAACGTCGCGCGCCAGTCCTGCAGGAAGAGGTAGGTGATGGCCACCACCAGCAGCAGCGCGACCAGCAGCGTCTTGAACGTCTCCTTGAGGAACACCAGCGTGAACGCCGTCGAATCGTCCGCCAACACCCCTTCCACGCCAGCGGGCATGCGCGCGATCCACTTTTCGATTTCGCGCTTCACGCGGCCAGCCGTCTCCACGGAGTTCGCTTCGGGCGACTTGTACACCTCCAGGTACACCACGGGGTTGTCGTTGAAGCGCGAACGGATCGTGTAGCCCTTGCATCCCAGCTCCACGCGCGCGACGTCCTTCACCAGAATCTGCGCGCCCGTGTCCGGATTGGAGCGGATCACGATGTTCTCGAACTCGTCCTTCGTCTTGAGCCGGCCCTTCACGTTCAGCTTGAAGGTGAGGTAGCGGTTGGCGTATTCGCCGCCCACCGTGCCGGCAGCCGCCTGCACGTTCTGCGATTCGATGGCGCTTTTGATTTCGGAAATGGAAAGCCCCAGGCCAGAAAGCTTGATCGGATCGAGCCAGATGCGCATCGCGTACGTCCGCCCCGAGGTCTCCACCTGGCCCACGCCGTCCACGCGCGCGATCGCGTCCGCCATCTGCTTCTCCACGAAGTTCGACAGCTCCATGATGTCCATCTCGCGGCCGTCCGTCATGAAGCAGTACATCACCATGCGGTCCTCGGGACGCTTGCGCACCGTGATGCCGTTCGCGGAAACCTCGCTCGGCAGCTTCGGCTCCGCGCGCTTCACGGCGTTCTGCACGTTCATCAGCGCCACGTTCGAATCGATTCCCGGCCGGAACGTGCAGTAGCAGTTGTACGAACCCTTGTTGCTGCAGTTCGACTTGTAGTACCACAGGTCGTCCACGCCGTTGATCTGGTCCTCGAGGATTTGGCCCACGGAATCCGAAAGGTCCTCCGTGCCCGCGCCAGTGTACGTGCAGGACACCGTGATCGTCACCGGAGTGATGCTCGGATATTCCGCCACCGCCATGCGCGAAAGGCAGATCAGCCCGCACAGCGTCATCACGATCGAAATCGCCCACGCCGCGCGCGGATGGTCGATGAACGTGCGCGACAAGCTGGGCCACTTCCGCCCGAAACGGCCGCCGTCCATCACCTGGCCTCCGGGGCGGGCGACACCACCATTCCCCGCTTCACGCGATGCGCGCCGTCGGCGACGATGCGTTCGCCGACCTTGAGTCCCTTCTCGACGAACAGCCAGTCGCCGACGGCCTCGCCGCGGGCGACGGACCGACGCGACGCGACGCCGTTCTCGTCCAACACCCACACGTAGGGGCCTTGCGTGTCCTGCAGGATCGCGGTGGGCGGAATCGCTGGACGCGCGCACCCGTTCTTGGACGACAGCGTCACCGACACGGTTCCGCCCGCGCGGAGTTTGCGGTCGTCGTTCCGGAAAAGCACGTACACGAGCGTCGTGTCGGTGCGGTCGTCGGACTCGTTGTCCACGTATTCCACCGCGCCGCGTTCGCCGTACGGCTCGCCGTTCGCCAGCGAAAGCGACACCTCGGAATCTTCCCGGATGCGCCCGCCGACGCCGCCGAAATAGTCGAGGAATTCGCGGTTGGAAATGGCGAAGCACACGCGGATGGGCGACGCCTGCACGAGCGTCACCAGCGTTTCGCCGCCCTTCACCGTGTAGTTGCCCTTGGTTTTCGTGGTGCTGCCCAGCTTGCCCGCGATCGGCGCCACGATCGTGCAGTGCTTCAGGTCGTCCCGCGCGGCCACGAGATCGGCCTGTGCCGCCGCCAGCGCCGCGCGCAGGGAGTCGCGCTGCGAAAGCGCGTTGTCCACCGAATCGGCGGAGACGGCGCGCGTGTCCAGCAGTTTGCTGTGGCGCCCGTACGAAAGCTCGGCGTATTGCGCGCTCGCCTTGCACTCGGCCAGCTTGGACTCCGCGTTTTTCACCGCCGCTTCGTACTGGACCGGGTCAATGCGGTAGAGCACGTCGCCCGCCTTCACCACGGCGCCGTTCGCGAAACACACCTCGAGGATTTCGCCCGACACCTGCGGCACCACGTCCACGCGCGCAACGGAAACGACGCGCCCCGGGTACGTCAACGCGCGGCGGTCCGCCCGCGCGGCCACCGTCGCCACCGGCAACGTCAACGACTCCGCGCCGAAGCAAACCGCCCCGGCGAAAACAAACGAAACGAAAAGCATACTCTTCATGACGTCACCAAACACCAGCAATTGAAATGAGGTGGCATTGTACCACGTTTCCACGTTCAGCGGCGAAAACTCGCCAACAGAATCACAACGACGCGAGACGGCGGCGGACGGACGCAAGCTGTTCGAGCTTCCACTCCAGGCAGCGCGGCGAAGTGACGTAGCGCATGGACGGTTCCCACCCGAGCTGCGAATCGAACTCCACGTACGGCATGAGCGCCTTCACGTTCGCCTCTTCGTCGTCCAGCGTTTTCAGCAATTCCTCCTTGTCGCCCTGCGGGCCCAGCAGCCAGAACTTCTTCACGTTGCGCGACGTGCGCAACGCCGCCTCGCAATAACGCCCCAGCGCAAGATGGCGCGCCGTCGCATCCCGCAGTTCCGGCGGCGCGGTCTTCGCCGCCTTTTCCGCGTGCGCGTTGCCGCTTCGCCACAGCGCGAGTTCCTTCTCGGCTGCCGCGAGCCACTTGGCGATATCCGCCTTCTTCATCTGCCAGCCCCAGCCGCCGCCGGCCGTCTCCCACAAATACGTCCAATGCCCGCCCTTGCGGCCGGGTTCGTCGCCGAACCACGGCGGCGGATCGGGCAGCCGCTCGCCCAGGAACGCGAACGGATACGTGGAGCCGATGCGCAGGCAGCCGTATTGGTCGAAGTTCTTGGCGGAGTGTCCGCGCATCGCTTCGGACCAGTCCTTCCACGCGGCGAGCCCCTCCTCGGCGCCCAGCGCGCCGAATTCGCGCACGGCGAGCGCCCGCAACGCGGGTTCGAGATCCGCGTCCCGGGTTTCCTCCGTGAACGCGATTTTGGCGAAGTCGGCCATGGGATTCGGCGCGAAACCGTAGTGGTGTTCGTCCATGAGCCCCGTCAGCGACGCGTTCGCGTGGGCGTCGCGCAGGCCGCGGAAGCGGTCCAGCCAGCGGTACGGCGCGGGCACGTAGGGAATGCCGCCGAAGTCCCACGTGCGGCCGCCCGTGTTGGACATCGCGGTGACGCGGATTCCGCGGCGCGTCGCCACGCCCGTCTCGCCCGTGAACACGAAACTCGGACCGGGACGCGAAATGGAGTAGTCGTCGACGTGGCCGTCGCCCATCTCGAAGGTGACGTGCAGCGAAACGTTCGTGGGGATGCGTTCAATGAGCGCGAGACGGTCCTTCTCGGGCGCGCCCGCCCAGTTGTAGGTCCAGAACAGCACGTCGAAATCGGGATTGTGCTTGCGCGTGACCTTGGCGATGAGTTCGAGCGCCTCTTTCCAGTCGGACGCGGGCCAGAAACCGTTCACGCCCTTCTTCGGGTGCTTCGGATCCGGCGCGATGCCGGAGCCGGACCATGCGTAGCCGTACACGCCCGGATCGCGCGAGGGGAAGCTGCACGATTCGCCCACGATCACCATGCCTTTGATGCCGGGCGCGTTTTCGACGATGGATCCAAACGCCTTGTCGTAGTATTCCTCGGCGCCGGGATCGAGCGGATGTTTCGCGACGGGACGTCCCCACCAGTCGAAGTACGCGTACACGTCGAGGCCGTGTTCGGCCGCGCGGCGGACGAGCGCGTTCATGTCTTCGCGCCCGTTGCGCGTGACGTCCGGCGGTTCCCGCACGTACACGAGAATCGCGTCCATGCCGGCGCGCGCGATCTGATCCATGTGCCAGTCGGGGAACTTTTCGATCTCGTATCCGGAATGCGTCATGCGCGGCGAGAACATGCGCGTGTACGTGCGCGAACCGAGTTTCGCCGCGGGCCGGTCGCGGCGCTCGAGTTCGTCCTCGAACCGGTAGCACGCCTGCGCCGTTTCGCGCGGCGTGGCGCCCGTGACGCGGATTTCGTTTTCGGAAACGGAGATGCGCGCCGTGAGCGGATTCTTTTCCGGCGCAACGGCCACGACGATTCGCTTTTTGCCGTCTTTGCCGGCGCAGCGCGCCCAGCAGCGTTTTTCCAGGAAGTCCTTCAGGTCCTTCGCGGCGTGCTTCACCACGGGCTCGTCGGATTCCACCGCGAACGTCCAGTGGTCGTCCAGCGCGATTTCGTCCGCCGCCTTGGGCGCGCCCGTGAAACCGCGGTCGCGCCATTGGCGCGGCGCGGAAAGCCGCTTGCGGAAATCGTACTCGGCTTCGACGCGCTTCGGCGCTTCGTACGCCGGCGGTTTCTTCGCGTCCGCGTCCGTGGGCGGTTCGGAGAAGTCGCAATCGACGAACTTCGTGCGTTCGCGGCCGTCGAACGCGCGCGTGAGACGCCAGCACCAGGGACCGGATTCCTTCGGCCAAACGGCGCGGCAACGCTCGAAAGACACGTTCTCGCCGACGTGGTTTCCGACGAGCGCGCGGCCAGGCCAGACGCCGGCGAACGCCGGCGACCAGGCCTCGCCGCGGTTGGCGAAGTCCTTGATCGCCTCGAAGGTGCAGTCCCTGAACGAGACGTTGCGCGGCACGTGCTTTTTCGTTTCGCCGCCGCCCCCGAAAACGTGCCCCCACGCCGTGCGGAAAAGGCAACGGTCGAACGACACGCCGTCGATGGCGGACGGCGAATCGTCGTGCGCCGTCTGGAATTCGACGCCCGTGGCGGAATCCTCGAACACGCAGTCCGACACGGCCACGTCCGACACGTGCACGTTGCGTTTGCCGGCGATCCACGCGCAGGTGAAACCGATGCAGCCGGCCGTTTCCGGGAAGCGGCAATGCGAAACGCGCACGTTCTTCACGTCGCCGTCGCCCACGCCGATGCGGATGCCGTAGCAGCAGCTCGATATCGTGCAGTTCGAGACCACCACGTTTTCGCACGCCTGCGGCTTTTTGAGCCGCGAACCGCTCGCGCGGATCGCGATGCCGTCGTCGCCCGTCAGGATTTCGCAACCAGTCACCGCCACGTTGCGGCAGCAGTCGATGGACAAACCGTCCGAATTGGCGATGGTGCGGTCGTTGAACGCCTTGTAGCCCTTCACCGTCACGTCCGTGCAGCCGTGGATGAAGCACGTCCAGCACGCGGAATTGGTGAAGGTGAAGTCCTCGATCCGCACGCCACGGCATTCCACGATCGCGATTTGCTGGCCGGTGCGGTAGCGGTCGCGGTCGAGCGGATGCAGTTTCAGGCCGTGGCGGTACCAAGGCCAGTAGTTCGTGTCCGGTGGACCGAAGAACTCCGGTCCGCTGCCGTCGATCGTGCCTTCGCCGGTGACGGCCACGTTCTCCCGTTCCACGGCGTAGAGCAGATGCGCGCCGCTCCACTCCTCTGGCACGCACGAGCCGCACTGCGGGTAGGCGTCGTCGGCGTTGTACAGGGAAAGGTCCGTGGTCGCCTTCAGCACCGCGCCTTTCGCGAGGTGGAACTCGACGCCGTCCTTCAACTCCACGGAGCCCGTGAGGAACGTCCCCGCCGGCACCACCACGCGCCCGCCGCCCGCGGCCGCCGCCGCGTCCACGGCGCGTTGGATCGCCGTGCGGTTCGCCGCCGCGCCGCCGCCCGCGCGCGCGCCGAACGCGCGCACGTCGAAGTCGTCCACGCGCAAATCCACCGTCGCCGCGCCAAGACCTTCCGCCGACACGGCGAAACGCGCCGCGCCCGGCTTCGCGCCAGCTTCGAGCACGGCCACGCACATGCCGCGAAACGCCTTGCGCGTGGGCGCGGAAAGCTTCTCGAAGGAGGTCGCGTCGCCGTTTTCGGCGGCCTTGAAACGCACCGCACCTGCGACGGCGAAATGCAGCTGCGGCGCGGCGTCGGGACAAAGGTTCCCGTCTTTGTCGACGACTTTCACGGTCGCAAACGCGAGATCGGGCGTGCCGTCCGCCGTGGCGGCGGCGAGCCGCGCGCGGTCCACTTCCGCGACGAGCCGCGCCGGCGCGCCGGCGGTCCTCGCCGTCCGCTCCGCGGCCGGCCTGCCAGCCTCGTCGTAGGCGACCACCTTGAGTTCGCCCGGCTCGTAGACGACGCCGCGCCACCGGAGCCGGTAGCGGTCGAGGCGCGAGGCGGGATCGCGCTTGAGGCGCCCCTGCGACTTGCCGTTCACGAAAAGTTCCGCCTCGGGCCACGAGGTGTAGCAGTAGGCGGGCGTGGTCTTGCCTTCGCGGCCCGGCCACGTCCAATGCGGCAGCAGATGCAGCGTGGGCGACGTTTCGAGCCAGCGGCTGCGGTAGAGGAACGCGCGGTCCTTCGGCAGGCCCGCGAGGTCGTAGATGCCGAAGTAGGACGACCGCGAAGCGTGCGCGTCGTAGGGATACGGTTCGCCCAGGTAGTCGAAACCCGTCCACACGAATTCGCCCAGCGTCCAGGCGTTGTCGTCCTGGACGGCCCAGTCGTCGTCCGGCAGGTTGCTCCAGGGCGCGTACTCCACGTCGTAGGAGCTCGACTGGCCGTCGGGACGGCGCGCGCCCGCGCCGATTTCGTCCGGAAACGCGTAGCATCCGCGCGACGACACGGTGCTCGCCGTTTCCGCGCCCAGCACGCCGCCAAAACGGGAGGCGTCGTGGAGCATGCCGTAAAACGGCAGCCGGTAGGTCACGCCCGGCACGTCCATCACCTGCACGCCGCCCGCGTCGATCGCCTGCGGCATCCAGGAATGCCCCTGCGTGACGGGCCGCGTCGGATCGAGGTCGTGGCAGAGATCCTGCATCGCGCGCGAAAGCGCGGTGCCCGCGGCCGTGCGCTGGTCGGTGATCTCATTGCCGATGGACCACATCACCACGGACGGGTGGTTGCGGTTGCGGCGGACGAGGTTCGCGACGTCGCGGCGCCACCAGTCGGCGAAATGGAGGTGGTAGCCGTTTTTGCATTTCGCCTCGGCCCATTCGTCGAACGACTCAGCCATCACCATCATGCCGAGTTCGTCGCAGATTTCCAGCTGCCCGGGCGCGGGAGCGTTGTGCGCCGTGCGGATGGAATCGCACCCGATTTCCTTCAGCAGCTTCACCTGGCGGCGGAACGCGGCGGCGTTGAACGCGGCGCCCACGGGACCGGCGTCGTGGTGCAGGCACGCGCCCTTGAATTTGCGCGCGACGCCGTTCAGTTCGAATCGGCCGTTGCGCCACTCCACCGTCCGCACGCCGAAACGCACCGTGGCGAAGTCCGCCGGCTTGCCGTCCACGAGCAGCGTTTCCTCGAGCACGTAGAGCTCCGGCGTTTCCGGCGTCCACGTGCGCGGATTGGGAATCGTGAACGCATGCGACGTTTCGTCGCCCGTCAGCGGGCGCGTGGCGCGGAACGTTTCGCCGCCCTTCTCGGCCGCGACTCGGTAGGCGATTTCGCATTTCCCGCGCGGCTTTTCGCCGCGCGTCGCGGTGGTGACCACCACGCGCGCGCCCTCCGGCGAAAGCCGCGTGGTACGCACGAACGTGCCCCAGCGTTCGAAACCGAACGCGCCGCCGGTCACGAGCGCCACGGGGCGGATCAACCCCGCGCCCGGATACCAGCGCGAACTTTCCTCGGGGTTTTCGAGCCGCACCGCGACGACGATCTCCTTCGCGGGCAGGAACGGCGTCAAATCGACGGCGAAGGAGTTGTAGCCGTTCTTCCATTCGCCCGCCTTCTTGCCGTTCGCGTAGACGGCGGCGTGCGACATCGCCCCGTCGAACACGAGCTCGGCGCGGGCCGCGTCCGCGGGAATCGCCACCGTGCGGCGGTACCAGCCAGCGCCGATCCACGGCAGGCAGCCCGTGCGGCCGACGCGCAGGCGCGCCTTCGTTTCGCCGTCCTCGATCACCTTCACGGACTGCGCGTCGATCGTTTTGTCGAACGCCTCGCCTATGGCCCAGTCGTGCGGCACGCGCACGACATCCCAGGCCGCGTCGTCGAACGCGACCGCCTCGGCGCCCTTCGCGTCCCCGCGATGGAATTTCCAGCCCTCGTTCAGCGGGAACGTCCCGCCGCACGCAGTCGCAACCGCCGCCGCGGCCGCCGCAAAAACAAACAGAGATCTTTTCATGCCGCCATTATAACACGTGTTCGTGCTTGCTGCTTGTTCTTTGTTGCCGCGCGGGCGACGGGGCCGGTCGAACGGGCGGCTCGACCAACCTGTTCCTACCGGCGGCTCTCCGACGCCATTGCCTTGACTTCGGAAACCAGCTCCCGGAACTTGCAATACGTCTCGACCGTGACCGTTCTGCCCTTGACGACGACGCGGAGATGCGCCGTCAGATCCTTCACCCAGGACGGCACCCGAGTCTGGGCTGACGCATCCGCGGCAAAACGCTGCGCATAATAGACGAGCGGACGACGAAGAAGCGCGGCATCCCGTTCGTTGCGCGCGTCAAACGACAGTTTCAGCTTCAAAAACCCCTTCTTCGACAGCGAGGCCGTGAACGAAGAAGCGCCAAGATCGTCGATCAACAGGGAACCGTTTGCACACCATGTCGCGAGGGCATGGTCGTGATCGGCTCTGACGCCACCGTAAACGCCTTGCAGGAACTTGCCCGTTTCGGGAATCGAAAATGCAAGCGCTTTCGCGCCGAACTTTGCGATATCTGGATATCCGCCCCCGCCGTCGCGATAGAGTTCGACCATCCGACGGAGCGTCCTGCGGCTCGAGGCGAAGAGCAGCACCCCTCCTTTCGTGCGCGACACGCAGGGCTCCATGGCAAATTCGCTAAAGCCCATGCGCTTCGTCAGACGGACGTCCCACCCTTCGAAATCTTTTTCCTTGAACGCCTTGAAGCATTCGTTGGTGAGCGCCGGCGTTTCGTCCGCAAGACGCAAGGCCACGGCAAAATCGACCGTCGGCCGGAAAGACCGATCGTACTCGTCGGAGTCGTACTCTTCTTCGGAATGAAGCGTCAAATCGAGAATCGAAAGCGCGGCCCAGCGAAGCTCCCGCACCGTGCAGGACAGGCCCGTCCCGATCGAATCGAAAATGCTCCACGTCCTGCAATCGAACGCCTTTCCTTCCGGATCTGCGACAAGGATCGCCGCTTTTGCATCGGGCAGGAACAGGGGTACTTCCTTCCCGTAATCGATCGGATCGCGGTCGGAATCAGCGCACGAAGGCGGCTGGGGCGCGTTGAAATCGACCTTCCCGTTCGCCGCCATTCCCTTGCAAGTCGGCAGATCCGGCGTGAATCCGTGATCCCACAGCCATTCGTTGGCGCGCCCGCGGGCCTCGTCGCATTCGTAGACGTGTTCTTCCGCACGATTCGGCGTAAGCTTCCGCATCTGCCGTTCAGCCCGCTTCAAATCCTTTTTCACGCCGCGGCCCTCCGCATAACACCTGCCAAGCCAATAATCCGCAGCCGGACAGTTGTTCGTCGACGCGATGCGGAACCATCTGACGGCTTCCGCGTCGTTCGTCGGGCCGCCGAGTCCGAAGTAAAGGAACTCGGCGAAGACAAGTTGTCCGTCGTCAAGACCGCCCTTCGCCGCACGTTCGGCCCAGGCGCGAGTTTTCGGAAGATCGTAGGCGCCTTCTTCGCCAAAACAGCGCATGGCGACATACATCGCCGCCTTCGCATCGCCCGCTTCCGCCCTTTTCTCGAGCTCGGCCCTGTCAAGCCCGTCCAGCGACTCATCACAAGGACTTTGAATCATGAGACCGCCATCCCAGGCCGCCTCCAGCTCCGGCGGGGACGGCGGGTCATTTTTCGCGGGCAGCGCAGATTCCGCGACGACGGCAAGGCCGCACGCGAACAAAACGATTCCAACGATCAGCCGCTTCATGTGGCAACCCTCCTTGTCGGTCCAAAACTCAGAAACGCCCGTTCTCCGCCTCGGCGTCGGAAGCCAAAATCATTTCCAGTTTCATGCGTCCATTATATCACGTTCCGTGCGCCGTGGCACAAGGAAAGTTCAAGATAACTTCACCCGCGCCACGTCCGCCGACCATCCGGTCGTCTCCGTCCTTTCCGTCTCACCTCGGCTCTCCGCGGATTGCGGCGTGCGGAACACGCCCGCCATACCGCGACGGCGTCACTCTGCTTCACGTCAGCGAAGCGTGGAAATGCCATGTGACGGTAAAACGTCAAGGCGAGAACGAAACGCGCGTGGCTTGAACACCACGTGTGCGTTCCCCTCAAAGGGTTGACGGAAGCGGAATTGAACAGATTGGATGAAAGGAGAGACGAAGATGACGAGCAAGAATGAAGTGGTTGCGAACGCGCTGAACGCCGTAGCGAACGCGGACGATTCCATGAAAGTGAAGGTTGTGGCCTACACCGAAACTTTGTTCGGGAAGCGTCGTGACGAAAAAGTGATGACCGTCGGAGAGTTGCGAAACGCCTTTGCAAAAATCGGTCACAGACGGTTGTTTGCGGATGTCATGCGCGACTTTTACGCCGGAAAGGAAGCAAACCCGTCTATCCCTATTCCGTGCGAAGCGTGGGTTATTCGTGCGTAATCGACCGCGAAAACAATGTGGTAGTTCCCGGAACGTGCCAATCGAAAAGCGAAAGAGAGAACAGGCAGTCGCCCAACGA
>JAKSOX010000199.1 GCA_024405335.1 Kiritimatiellia bacterium | reverse complement strand
TGAATGAACAAGGGCGAGTTGGGAAATGGGAAAAGGCTGGACGGATGCTGGATTAGGCGGGATTTCAAAAATGGCGCGCGCGGGGTGAGTCGGGAAAAACGACGCCCGCCAGCGGCAAAATAAAATCAAGTTGGGAAAAATAACGCCGCCGGAACGATGGTTTGAAAGAGGCTTAAAAGGCGTTCAAAGGGCGCTGCCGGAGGTCCGTCTCGCGGTGGCGATCGCGGACGGTCTGGCACCAGCAGCGCCTAAAATCAGATCACTTGTCTTCGGCCACCTTGTCGGCGGCGAACTGCGACTGCGTGTCGAATTCCATCTCGACCGACGCGGTCTTGTCCTCCGCCGCCACGTAGATGCCGAGAGCGGACACGGCGTTCGTCACCGATCCGCGCCCCGAGATCTTCTTGACGGCCAGATAGTCCCGGTTGATCCAGACGGTCATGGACGGTCCGGAGTAGAGCGAGAACACCGGGATCTTGTATTCGTCCCAGTTGACGTCGCCGAGGTTGGCGGTGGATCTGGACGACGCGACGACGCGGACGCCGGTGTGCCGGCATCCGCAGACGGCGGCGGCGGCGATCAGGGCGATGAGGACAATGCGCATGCACACCCCCGATCACTTGGCGAGCACCTGATCGGCGAGAAGCTTGGACTCGTCGATGGTAGTCACGGCCTCGTCGTCCGAGAGCTGGCCGTCGATGAGGCGTGCGTTCAGGCGTTCGAGGAACGCCACGACAAGCCGGGCGCGCCCGAGCCACACGGCGACTTTTGTCGCCCAGAGGGACACCTGTTCCGACTTGGCGGAAACGGCGTCCTTGACCGCCTCAAGGGCGTACTTCTTGACGAACCACAGTACCAGCTTTTTCATTATGCACTCTCCTTTGTTTTTTGGGTTGAAAAAATCCACACGTCCTGAAGCTGGCCGGCGCCAGGATTAGAGCCCGGACGGGGCAGTATCCGTTGCGCGGCCGCGCGCAATCGAGGCATCTGACCTTTTCGGTGCTATTCATTTCGAGGTTGCCCCGCTCATTCGTTGGCGTTCGGCACAGGGAGAAGATCGAGCAGTCCCTGACACAATTCGCGAAAGCCCTCGGTTTCGGCCTTGTCGCGGAACTTCTCCAATTCCTTGCGAAGTTTGTCGAGGTTCTTCCCGTCCTTCCGCGCCGCCTTTTCGATGTCCTTCACCCGCTTCTCGTAGGCCTTCAGCTCGTTCACGGTGTCGAGATAACGGGAACGCGAAGGAACGGAATACGGGCGCGAAAGCGCGTTGGTGGAAACGACCACCCACTTGTCGAATTTGTCGTTGTACGGAACAAACTCGCCCTCCCATTTTCCGCCGGGGATGACTTCCGGCCGCCACCCCTTGTCCACCAACTGCCAGCGCGTGTTCTCGATTTCCGTTCCGCCGGAAATCACGCGCTTGGAACGGTGCCACGGCCCTGCAAGACAGGATAGCGACAGGCACAAGATTACAGCGGACGACGTTGTGATTTTATTCATTGCTCGGGTTCCTCATGAAGCCGTTTTCGGCGTTGACAAATCCATTCGTGAAGGCGGTCACGACGCGGTTGGTTCCGACCTGGGACACCGCGTAGAAAAGGGGAATCGGAAGCGCGGCGTTTGCGGCCGGCGCGCCGTTGATTTCCACGGTGACGGAATTTGCGTTCGCATTGTAGCCGAGCGAGCCGCCAAGAGAAACGGTCGAGGTCGTGTGCAGCACCGTGTTTCCGAAATTGTGGCGCCTGGCGAAAAGTTCACGGCATGGCACGTACCCGTCCGGCGGAGTTTCCTGATCGTTTTCCGGCTTCCACACTTTGCCGGTGGTCCCGTCGACCCAGTTGGTTTTCCCCCAGTCGACCCAGCCGCAGTCCATCCACGTGTCGCCGCCGGCGCTCCGCGACCGGGCGGCCATCTGGGGAGGATGTTCAAGCTCGCGGTTGAACCAAACGAAATAACGGTTGTCGAATTTCGTCTGGTATTGTCCCGCGATCCATCCGCACAGGTTCGGGGCCAGCGCCGGAAGGTCCTGCGTGAATCCCGCGTCGAGATAGACGATGCGATGCGTTTTGCTCGTCGCCACCACGGCGTTCCACTCGTCGAGCGGCTGCCGCGTCGCCTCGCGAATCGACGATTCAATCCGGCCAACCGAAGCCGTGGCGGCGGTGTAGGCCACGCCGGACGCGCGGCTGTACAGGCGCATGGTGGGGTCGTGCACCCACACCATGCCGTTGGTCGCCGTCGTGGCCGTGACGATCTCGGACACGCGGTTCGTGAGCGTCACCGGATTGCTCACCAACACCACGACGTTCGTGTCGTCTTCGGCGGCCACCGCGGACAAAGCCGCAAACACGACGGCGGAAAACGCCTTTGCGTGTCTCCAGGTCATTCCTGCGAACCTCCCCTCGGGCGCTGCTGGAACAACATCGTGGAACCTTCAAGCGGATTGCCGCCGCCTTCTTCGTAGGCCCGCACGGTCAGATACCACGTCTTGCTCATCCAATCGGGGGGCAGCCCGCGCGCGGTCGCGTTGACGTGGATGTTGGTGACGTTCGCGCGGGCGGTAAACACGTGCACGTCGTTCGTGCTGAACGCGCTCCGCAAAACGAAAGTCATGACCTTCGAGGTGTCGACGCGGTTGGTGCCGTAATTCCACGAAAGGTCGAACCCCTTCGCGTCGATGTTGGTGAGCGTGAGATTGATGCCCACCTTTTCGGTCTTCTGGGCGGAAATGGTCGCCGCAATGGCGCCGACCGCGAACAAAACGACGCCGACGGTTTTGGCCGTCCCGAATTTCAGGCCGCCGCGCATCCAACGGAAAAACCGCACGATCCCGTAGACGCCGAACGCGGCGAAGACGGCCAGCGAGAACAGCCCGAAAGCGGCATAACAAACGTCGGTCGTGCTCATGGCGCTTCATCCTTCACTTCGAGGTTCGTCAGCACGCCGCCCTGCGACGACAGATAAAGGTATTTTCCGTTGGCGAGCGGGAACACGTGTTCGCCCGTGTAGCCGCCCTTGACGCCGTTTTCGATTTCCAGCACTTCGCCCGTGCCCGGCGCGTCCGCGTCGGCAAACGCCTTGAAAAACGCCCCGCTCCACGCCACGGGACACCAGTTGCGCGTGCGGTAGGCGTTCGCCACCGTCACGCCGTCGGGCGTCACGTCCTCGAACGGGCCGACGGGCGCGTCCTGCACGCATTTCGTCCACCCGTTCGTGGCCTCGTACGACGTCGAGTATTTCACGTATGGCCGATACGACCCGATGTCGAACGCGAACCAATAGGACACGTCCACGGCGAAGTGCGCGACGCCGTCCACGAAATTCGTGATTTCCGGATGCAGCTTGATGTCGTAGATCCGGCACGCGGAGTTCGTCCCTTTTCCCGAAAACGCGGATCCGGCCGACCACACGAACAGGTCGGAGTACTCGATGTACGCGCCTTGCGCGATTTCCGCCAGCCCCGCGTCAACGACGTGCCTGGCGTTCGTCGCGGCCGCGTAAGACGAAGCCGCAACCGTCTGGTCGATCTTTTCCTGCGCGCGCTCGAACGCGCGATCCGCAAACCGTTCCGTGACGTTGGTGTTCGAAAACGACCCGTCCGGAAGAACGGTGAGGATTTCGTGCTGGTCGGCCGCCAATTCCCAGGGGAACGTGGCGGACGTGACCGACATGATTGCGGACGCCGCGAAGGCCAAGCATTTGGTTTTCATTTTCATTTTAGTCCTGTGTGTTGATTGCCCCGACGGGCGTGAAGAAGAAGCGTTCCGCGTCTGCCGTGATCTTGAACAGCAGGTTGGCGTTGGTGTCGACGA
>JAKSOX010000198.1 GCA_024405335.1 Kiritimatiellia bacterium | reverse complement strand
TGCGGCGGGCAAGGGTCTGCCCGCCCTACCGGGGGATGGTGCGGCGCACGGATCGCTGGACGTCACCTGCGAAGATTTCCTCCACGCTTATCCAGAAGAAACCGGGATAAGCGTGGAGTCAAGTCGCAGTTGATTTCGTTGGCGATTTGTGGTATCATAACGCCCGTTTCACATCCAAAAGAAGGAGTAGTCAAAATGGCTCACAAGATTGATTCCGCCAAGTGCGTGGCGTGCGGCGCGTGCAAGGACGCCTGCCCGGCCGAAGCCATCGCCGAAGGTTCGCCCGCTTACACCATCGATCCCGCCAAGTGCGTGGATTGCGGCGCCTGCGCGGCCACCTGCCCGAACGAAGCGATCGCCCCGGAGTGATCGACTTCCTCGTCGAGAACCTGCTGCTTCTGCCGTTCCTCTTCCCGGCCTACCTGGTTTTGGAATGGGTGGAAGCGCATGCGGGAGATGCGCTCGAGCGTAAGCTCGGGCGCGTCAGTCATCTTGGCCCCGCGTTCGGCGCGGCGGCCGGGGTGGTGCCCCAGTGCGGCTTCGCCGCCGCGGCCGCTTCGCTGTACGCGGGCGGCGTGATCACGGCCGGCACTTTGGTGGCCGTGATCCTTTCCACGTCCGACGAGCTCGTTCCCGTTCTGCTGTCCGAGCGCGTCGATCCCGCTTTCCTCGTGAAGCTGGTGGTGTTGAAGGTCGTGTTCGCGCTGGTGGCCGGCTTTCTCGTGAACGGGTTTCTTTTCGCCATCGGCCGGCGCGGGCCTTCGCCGCACGTGGGCGAATTGTGCGCGCACAGCCGCTGCGGCTGCGAAGAGCGCCACGGCATCCTCGTGCCGGCGCTCATCCACACCGCCGAAATCTTCGCGTTCCTGCTGGCCGTTTCCGCCGTCGTGGAGCTCGCGCTGCACTGGTGCGGCGGCGAAGAGGCGCTGAAGGGCTTCGTGCTCAACCGCCCGGTGGTGGGCGAGCTGTTGGCCGGGCTGGTGGGGCTGGTGCCGAATTGCGCCGCCTCGGCGGCCTGCGCGGAAGTGTACGCCGCCGGCGGCATGAGCGCCGGCGCGCTCGTCGCCTCGTCGCTCACGGGCGGCGGCGTGGGGCTGCTCGTCCTGTTCCGCACGCACCGCCATTGGGTGCAGAATCTCGGAATCGTGGCCGCAGTCTACTGCTTCGGCGTGTTCTTCGGCTGGCTTTCGGGCTTCGTGCTCGCGTGACCGCTGGAAGGTTCCGTCCGATGGCGTTTCCCGTCGAGCAGACGATTCCCGCGCTGGCCGATTCCCTGGCCCGCAACCGCTCCGTCGTCCTCAAAGCGCCGCCCGGCAGCGGCAAGACCACGTGCGTGCCGCCCGCGCTCCTGGACGCGCCGTGGCTCGCCGGCAAGAAGATCCTCATGCTCGAGCCGCGGCGCCTCGCCGCGCGCAGCGCCGCCAAGTTCATCGCCCGCAAATTGGGCGAACCCGTGGGCGGCATGGTGGGGTTTTCAGTCCGGCTGGAACGCAAAACGTCGTCCCGCACGCGCCTGGAAATCGTCACGGAAGGCCTGCTCGTGCAGCGGTTGCTGGCCGATCCCGAGCTTGCGGACGTGGGACTCGTGGTTTTCGACGAATTCCACGAGCGCTCCCTGTCGTGCGACCTCGGCTACGCGATGACGCTCGAGGTGCGCCGCGCGCTCCGCCCCGATTTGCGGATGCTCGTGATGTCCGCCACTTTGGACGCCGACCCGATCGCCGCGCATTTGGGCGACGCGGACGTCCACGCCGCGGCGGCGCGCGCGTTTCCGGTGGAGACGCGCCATCTGCAGATTCCGTCCACGGCGCCGTCGTTCGCGCAGATGGCGGGCGCGGTGCGGCGGCTGCGCCCCGAAACGCCGGGCACGATTCTCTGCTTTTTGCCGGGCGAAGGGGAAATCCGCCGCTGCCAGGAGGAATTGCGCGATCTGCCCGGCGTGCTGCCGCTCTTCGGCGCGATGGACAAGGACGAGCAGGACGCCGCGATCGCGGACGACGGCCGCGCGAAGGTGATCCTCGCCACGTCGATCGCCGAAACCTCGCTCACGATTCCCGGCGTCACGGCGGTGATCGATTCCGGCCTCATGCGCGTGAGCCGCTTTTCGCCGAGTTCCGGCATGAGCCGGCTGGAGACGCTGCGGATCACGCGCGACCGCGCGGACCAGCGCCGCGGACGCGCGGGCCGGTTGGGCCCGGGC
Source organism: Kiritimatiellia bacterium (assembly GCA_024405335.1). Lineage (GTDB taxonomy): Bacteria > Verrucomicrobiota > Kiritimatiellia > RFP12 > UBA1067 > UBA1731. The sequence continues at coordinate 1,661 of JAKSOX010000198.1, read as the reverse complement.
CTGTGCCTGCGGCTTTGGACCGAGGCGGAGGACCGGCTGCTGTTGCCGTCGATGAAGCCCGAAATCCTGGAAACGGACCTCGCGGGCGCCGCGCTTTCGGCGGCGAGCTGGGGCACGGTGAAACGCGACGGCCTGCCGTGGCTCACGCCGCCGCCCGCCGGCACGTGGGACGGCGCCGTGTCGCTGCTCGGGCAGCTCGGCGCGCTGGACGCCGCCGGCCGCCTCACGGAGCGTGGCCGCTCGATGGCGCGCATTCCGGCGCATCCGCGGCTCGCGAACATGATGCTCGCCGATCCCGCCGCCGCGACGTGGGCGGCGATTCTCGAAGAGGGCGCGCGGCTGCGCGAGACGGACCTGACGCAGGTGCGCCCGACGCCGCGGATGCGCGAACTCGCGCGCCGCTGGGGGGCGCGTCCGGGCGACAACCCCGATCCCGCGCTGCTGGCCTACGCGTTTCCGGACCGCGTCGCCAAAAACCGCGGCAACGGTTCCTTCACGATGACTTCGGGCCGCGGCGCGTTCCTGGAACGCACCGATCCGCTGTCCGCGTGCGAATATCTGGTGTTGTGCGCGCTGGACGACCGCGGCGGCGACGCCAAGGTGCAGCTCGCCGCGCCGATATCCGAAGACAGGATCGAGGAAATGTTCGCCGACGAAATCCGCGAAGACGCAGTCACGGAATGGGACCGCCGCGCGGAGTGCGTGAAAACCGTGAAACTGCGCCACCTCGGAAAGATGCCCATCCGCGCGGGCGGGCAGTCCGAACCGGATCCCGAAGCCGTCCGCGCGGCGCTGTTCGCGGGCATTCGGCAGAAGGGCGTCGCGAACCTGCCGTGCTGGACGCGCGGCGCGCGGGCGCTGCAGGCGCGCATTTCGTTCCTCGCGCGCGTCGTGGGCGCCCCCTGGCCGGACGCGTCGGACGACGCGATCGCGGCGCATCTGGAAACGTGGGCGGGGGACCGCGTCTTCGGCATGAGCCGCTGGGCGCATCTGGAAAAACTGGACCTGTGCGGCGTTTTGGACGCGGCGCTCGGCGAGGCGGGGCTGGACCGGCGCGCGCTGGACCGGCTCGCGCCCACGACGATGCCGGTGCCGAGCGGATCCGCGCCGACGATCCGCTACGACGAAACGGAGCCGTACGTGGAGGTGCGCCTGCAGGAGTGCTTCGGCCTGTTCGATACGCCGAAGGTGGCCGGCGGCCGCGCGCCCGTGCTGATGAAGCTGCTCAGTCCGGCGCAGCGCCCCGTGCAGATCACCAAGGATCTCGCGAATTTCTGGCGCGAAGGTTATCCGCTGGTGCGGAAGGACCTCCGTGGCCGCTACCCGAAGCACTACTGGCCCGAAGATCCGTTCACGGCCGTCGCCACGCGCCGCGTGCGGCCGCGTCCGGGCGAATGATTGAATGGTTGTTCTGGCGGAAAACGCCCAAACGTGGTACAATCCGCGCCATGGAATTCAAGGAACTCATGGTGGAATTCGCCAAAGCCGCCCGGGTCGACCGCATCGACCCCGACGAAGACGGCTGCTATCGTTTCGAAATCGACGGGATGGTGGTGACGCTTTCCGAGGTGGTCCAGTCGGGCGACCTGCTCATGTGGGCGGAGGTGGGCGAATTGCCGCCGGAAGGCCGCGAAACGCTCTACCGCACGCTGCTCGAGGCG
>JAKSOX010000197.1 GCA_024405335.1 Kiritimatiellia bacterium | reverse complement strand
GAATTTTTCCCGCACGACGCGGGCGGCGAGTTTCTCGCGGCGGTAGCCGTCGAGAATGCCGCCGAGATTCTGTCCCAGCACCTTGCCGCGCGCGCCGGGGTTGAGGTGTTCTCTTCCGTAGCTCGCGGAATCGGCGAACTGCCAAATCGCCACGCCGCACACTCCCGACTCCGGCGACGTCGCCCAGTCGAGCGCGTTGCCCACGTATTCCGCCTGGTAGTCCTCGCTCCAGGAAGAAGCCGCGAGATCGCGCCGGCCGTACAACGCGCACGCCCCCGTCTCGGAAACGAGGATCGGCTTGCCGGGGTACTTCGCGCGGTAGTATTTCACGCATTCGGCGTAGACGGCGTTCATGCGCGCGCGCATCTCGGCCGGATCGCCCATCCTGAATCCCCAGTCGATCCACCCGGGATACGAGTTGAAGGCCACGAGATCGGAATGGACGTGCGACACGTCGTCCGTGTTGTGGTAGGTGGCGAACGACACGAGCCGCCCGCTGTCGCGGCGTCGGATCGTCGCCGCGAGTTTTTCCACGAGCGCCTTGCCGACCGCCGTCTGCGAATCGAGTTCGTTCATGAACGCGAACACGATCACGCTTGGATGGTTGAAGCTGTTGCGCACCATCAGGTCCGTCTGCTCGATTTGCAGGCGGACGAACTCGGGATCGGACATTTCCTTGTCCTTGTTGCCCCATCCGAGCGATTCCTCCCACACGAGCACGCCCGCTTCGTCGCAGAAGTCGAGGAACCGCTGGCTCGCCGGGTAATGCGGCAGCCGGCAGAAGTTGAACCCCATCGCCTTCATCTGCTGCACGTCCTGCAGCATCAGCGCGTCCGGCGTGGCGGGGCCGAACTGCGGATGCAGTTCGTGGCGGTTGACGCCCTTGAGGAAAATCGGGCGGCCGTTGAGCCACAGTTTTCCGTCCTTCGCCGCCACTTCGCGGATGCCGAAACGCGCCTTCACGCCGTTCACGTCCACCACGTGCAGATGCGGCGATTCCGGCGACCACGGTTTCGCGCCCGGCACTTTCACCGTCGCGCGGCCGTTGGCGAAACGCACCCGTCCCGCGCTTTCGCCGTCGAAGGCGACCTCGAATTCGCCGTCGCGGTATTCCAGCTCCACCTCCCCCGCGCGCCAATCGCGCGTGCGCACGAACACGCGCTCGTTCGAGAACGCGATCCGCACGCCGCGGTAGAAACCGCCGAACGAATAGAAGTCGTAGTCGGGCATGAACAGTTTCACGCGCTCGGGATCAAGCCGGTTTTCGATTGCCGCGAAGAGGACGTGTTCGCCGGCGGCGAGCGGACCCGTCGGGAGTTCGAAACCCGTCCAGGGCATCGCCACAAGTCCAAGCTTGCGGCCGTCGAGCCGGAATTCGCCGCGCAGGCCCATGCCGTCCACCGCGAGCCAGGCGTTGGATGCCGGTTCGCCGAGCGTGAACGCGCGGCGGTAGAGGCCCGTGCCCTTCTTCATCAGCCATTTCGGCATCACGTCGAACGCGCCGGGGACGGGCATGCGGTCCGTCGCCGCGAAATCCGGCTTCGCCGCGTCTTCGAGCGCGGTTTTGTCCGCGAACGCGAAATCCCAAACGCCGTTCAAATCGACGGAATCGCGCGCCGCCGCGACCAGCGACGCCATCGTCATGCCAAACAGAACCGCTTTTTTCATGCCGGAATTATACCACGTCGTCCGCGCGCAGCCAATGCCCGGCGGACGTCGGGCACGGCCGAGAGCAGCTCGCGCGTGTAGTCGCTTGTGGGGTGTTCGAACACGTCCTTCGCCGCGCCCGCGTCCACGAAAATCCCGCGCTGCATCACCGCCACGCGGTCGCACACGTTTTTCACCACCGCCAGGTCGTGCGCGATGAGCAGCACCGCCAACCCCAGTTCCCGCCGCAAGTCCCGGAACAGGTTCAGCAGACGCGCCTGCACGCTCACGTCGAGCGCGCTCACCGGCTCGTCCGCCACCAGCGCCCGCGGATCCGCCGCCAGCGCCCGCGCCACGCTCACGCGCTGGCACTGGCCGCCGCTCATTTCGCGCGGATACTGTTCGAGCACCGCCTTGGAAAGCCCCACGAGATCGAGCAGTTGCTCGGCGGTGTGGCGCCGAGCCCCGGAAACCTTGAGGATTTCGGCCAACGTCTGGCGCACCGTCATGCGCGGATTGAGCGACCCCGTCGCGTCCTGGAACACCATCTGCACGTCGCGCCGGTATTGGCGTTTCGCCGCCGCGTCGAACGCCGTCACGTCCGCTCCGCGGAAACGGATCGTGCCGGCCGACGGTTTTTCGATCAGCAGCAGCGCCTTGGCGATGGTGGACTTGCCGCTGCCGGATTCGCCCACGATGCCCAGCGTTTCGCCGGCCGAGAGCGTGAAATCCACGCCCTTGACGGCGCGGAATTTCGCGCCGCCCTTCCGGTACGTCACTTCCAGACCTTTCACGTCGAACAGTTTTTCCATATCCCGTGCATCCTTTGAAACCGGAACTACTTCCCCACGCAGAAACGCGAAAAGAGGGCGTCGAGAAGGTCTTCCGAATACGTCTTGCCCAAAATCGAGCCCAGCGCCTCCGCCGCGCGCCGCATCCCGTTCGCCGCCAGCACCGCGTCGCCGCCGCGCGTTTCCAGCGCTTCGCGCGCCGTCTGCAGCAACTCGCGCTGGCGCGACGTGACGTCCGCGCCGGATTCGTCCGCCCGGGACGACGCGCCGGCCAACCGCCGCGCGATCTCCGCCTTGAGTTCGGCGACGCCCGCGCCAGTTTTCGAAGACACGCCCGGCAAGCCGTCCAAATCGCACTTCGCGTGGATCCTGAGCGCGCCAGGCACGTCGCAGTCGAGCGCCACCACGAGATCGGCGCGCGCCATCAGGTCCTTCGCGCGCTCGACGCCCTCGCGCTCCACCGCGTCCTCCGCCGCGCGCAGGCCGGCCGTGTCCACGAGCCGCACCGGCCACCCGCCGAAATCGGCCCATTCCTCCAGAAAGTCGCGCGTCGTGCCGGCGGTTTCCGACACGATGGCCCGCCGCTCGCCCAGCAGCGCGTTCATGAGCGAACTCTTCCCCGCGTTCGGCGCGCCCGCGAGCACCACCAGCGCGCCTTCGCGAAGCAACTTTCCCTCGTGCGCCGTCGCGAGGCGCGCGTCGATTTTGCCGCGCAACGCCGCCGCGCGCGCGGAAAGCCCCTCCAAATACCCTTCCGGCGCCTCGGATTCGTCCACGTCGAGCAGATGTTCGTAGGCGCTGGAAAGCGCCAGCGCTTCGGCGTACAGATCCTCGAACGGGCGCGACAGCGCGCCGCCCAGACGCGCGAACGCGTCGTCCGCCGCGCGGTCGGTTTTGGCGTCCACGAGATCGATCACGGCTTCCGCGGCAGAAAGGTCGAGCTTCCCGTTCAGAAACGCGCGCAGGGTGAATTCGCCGCGCCGCGCCAAACGCGCGCCGGACGCGAGGCACTTTTCGAGCGTGCGCCGCGGCGCCACGCTGCCGCCGTGTCCCTGGAATTCCACCACGTCTTCGCCCGTGTAGCTTCTGGGGCCCTTGAACACGAGCACGAGTCCGTCGTCCCCGAAATCGGCGCGGAAGAAGCGTCCCGCGTCCGCGTCGTGCAACGTGCGCCCCGTCAACGCGCCGGCGACGCGCCATGCGTCGGGTCCGCTCACGCGCACCACGCTCACCGCGCCCCGTCCGGGCGCGGTGGCAATCGCCGCTATCGTGTCGTCGCTTTTCATGGCCTGTCGGATTTCTTGACCAAATCGCAATGCTTGCCGCGCGTCACGATGTCGCCGAGACGGCTGCCGGGCGTCACCAGCCGGCCGGCGCGCACGTCGGCCTCGGTGAAGCGGTGATGCATGATCTCCTGCGCCTTCGTCC
>JAKSOX010000196.1 GCA_024405335.1 Kiritimatiellia bacterium | reverse complement strand
TCCTTCGCCACGGCATCGACGCCGGTGAGGCCGTTGACGACCTTCAGCAGCCCCTTTTCCTTGTAGTAGGCGATCAGCGGCTCGGTCTGCTGATGGTAGACCACGAGACGGTCCTTCACCGTGTCGGGGTTGTCGTCCTTGCGGATCACGAGCTTTTCGCCGCACGCGTCGCAGATTCCCTCCACCTTCGGCGGCAGGTTCTTCACGTGGTAGCCGGCCTTGCACTTCGGGCACGTGCGGCGGCCCGCGATGCGGTCCTGGATGATTTCGTCCGGCACGTCGATCAACACGGCGCTCTTCACCGGCGCGCCCATCTTCGCGAGGATTTCGGCCTGCGCGAGGTTGCGCGGAAAACCGTCCAGCAGCATCGTCACGTCGCCCGTGGTTTCGGCCACCACGTCCTTGATCATCGTGGCGATGAGGTCGTCGGAAACGAGCTTGCCCGCCTCCATGAACGCCTTCGCCTGCAAACCGGCCGGCGTGCCTTTCGCGACGGCGCCGCGCAGCAGATCGCCCGACGACACGTGCTTGAGGTTCGCGTTTTCGCCCGCGAGCTTGCCCGCGACCGTGCCCTTCCCCGACCCCGGGGCGCCCAACAGAATCACAATGTTCATTTTTGTTTTTCCTTTCGAGAAATCATTTCATCATCAACGCCGTGAGCAGCTTCGCGAAGCGGCCAGGATCCGGAATCGTGCTGCCTTCCGAGATGAGCGCCTGGTCGTACAGGAGCTCCACCGCGTCCTTCAGCTCGTCCCCCTGCAAGCCCTTCATCTTCGCGATGAGCGGATGCTGCGCGTTCACCTCCAGCGTGCGCTTTTCGTGCGGCACTTCCTGGTTCATCGCGCGGAGCATGCGCTCCATCGACGCGGACATCGCGTTCGCGCCCGCCACGAGGCAGCACGGGCTTTCCGCGAGGCGCGAGGAAACGCGCACGTCGGCGACGTGGTCCTTCAGCTGCTCCTTCACCGCCGCGAGGAAGTCCTTCAGTTCGCCGGCGGCCTTCTCGACGGTCTCCTTCTCGGCCTTTTGTTCTTCTTCCGAACCGAACACCACGTCGCCTTTGGCGAGGTCCACCAGTTTCTTGCCGTCGTATTCGCGGAAGTCGTCCACCAGCCATTCGTCCACGGGATCGGCGAAGAACACCACGTCGCACCCGTGCTTCAGCGCCTGCTCGATCTGCGGCGAATGGCGCGCGTCTTCGAGTTTGTCCGCGCAGATGTAGTAGACGTCTTTCTGGTCCTTGGCCATCGCCTTGACGTAGTCGTCGAGGGAAATGAGTTTCCCTTCCGGCGTTTTCGCCGTGGGGTAGAGCAGCAGCTTCTTGATGCGGTCGGAGTTGGACCAGTCGGTGTGGACGCCTTCCTTGAGCACGCGGCCGAACACGTTCCAGAACGCAAGATACCCTTCGTCCGGCTTGTCGCCGCCCTTCTTCTTGAGATCCTCCAGCGCGGACAGGATCTTGGCCGTCACGGCCGACTTGATCTTCTTGATCACCGCGTCATCCTGCAGCATCTCGCGCGAGACGTTCAGCGGCAAGTCGGCGGAATCGACCACGCCCTTCACGAAACGGAGGTAGTCCGGCAGCAGCAGGTCGAAGTCGTTGCCGATGAACACGTTGCGGACGTAGAGCGAGAGGCCCTTCTTCGCGTTCGGCATGTAGATGTCCATGCCCGCGTGTTTCGGGATGAACAAAAGCGACTTGAACTCCACCTGGCCTTCGCCGGAGAAGTGGATCGTCTCGAGCGGATCTTCGAAATCGTGCGCGAGGTGGCGGTAGAACTCCGCGTATTCTTCGGGCTTCACGTCCTTCTTCGCGCGCTTCCACAGCGCCGTCATCGTGTTGAGCGGCTTCGGCTCTTCGGGCTTTTCGTCCTTCTTGTCGTCCTTCTTCTCCACGGGAAGCCCCTTGAAGAAAATCGGGTAGGCGATGAAGTCCGAATAGTTCTTCACGAGATCGCGGATGCGCCACTCGTCGAGGTACTCCTGCTGGTCGTCGCGCAGATGCAGCGTGATCGTGGTGCCGAACCCGTCGCGTTCCGCGTCGTCCACTTCATAGGAGCCGAGCCCGTCCGACGTCCAGGAAAACGCCTTCTCCTCGCCGCGCTTTTTGGAAACCACGGTCACCTTGTCCGCCACCATGAACGCGGCGTAGAAGCCCACGCCGAACTTGCCGATCAATTCCGGGATCGAGCCGTCGCCCTTGGCCTTGACGGCCTCGGTGAAGGCCTTCGTGCCGGAGGACGCGATCGTGCCGAGGTTCTTCTCGAGGTCGTCGGCGTCCATGCCGTAGCCGTTGTCCGAAACGGAAAGCGTGCGGGCGTCCTTGTCCGCCACCAAGTCGATGCGGAACGTCGGCGCGTCGGCGAGGAGTTCCTTGTCCACCAGCCCCAGGTACTTCGCGCGGTCGATGGCGTCGGACGCGTTGGACACGAGCTCGCGCAGAAAGATTTCCTTTTTCGAATACAGCGAATTGACCACGAGATCGAGCATTTGGCCGATCTCGGCCTTGAACAGATGATTCTTCTTCATTTTGTTGTTTCGTTTGCGCTTTGAGTTTGACGTCACTTCCGCATGGCGGAAAATTCCAACGGCGGAATCACCACCGGCACCCACTTCGGCACCAGCGGCGCGCCCAGTTGCACGGGCGTGAACGACTTGACGATGGCGGCCGCCACGGCCACGCCGCGCAACCCCTCTTCCACGGACATGCCGAGGATGCGGTCGTCTTTCACGCGCGATTTTTTGCGCACGCCGGACACTTCGTCGGCGAAGTCCTCGTAGACGCGCGCCAACGCCTCGATGTAGGCGGGATTGCAGCCGTAGGGCTCTTCCATCGGGCGTTTGGCGTCGAGACCGGAAGCGCTCTTGTCTTCGAGAAGCTGCTCTTTGCCGTCCGCGTGGTAGAGCCAGATTTTCGAAGGTTCGCTCTGCTTCCAGAACAGCGTCGCCTTGTCGCCGGAAATCTCCACCGTGAGTCCTTCGCGCCTCCCGGTCGCGACCTGCGACAGCAGGAACGTGCCCACGGCTTTCTGCTTGGTGTGCACCAGCACGGTCGCGTCGTCCGGAATCAAACGCCCTGGCACGCACGCGCAGGCGCCCGCGCAGACTTCCGAAATCTCCAGCCCCGTGAGCCATTCGAGCACGAACTGGCAATTCACCACGCAATCGTCCACCACGCCGCCCAACCCGTTGTAGCGGGCGTCCGTGCGCCACAGGGCGTGGCGGTTGCCGTTGTTCTCCACGCGCTTGGCCATCCAGCCGTTCTGGTACGTGCACACGAACCTGCGCAACGTGCCGAGGTCCCCCTGCAGAATGTGCTTGCGCGCCTTCACGAGCTGCGAATAGGCGGGATACACCATCGCGATGCGGTACGGCACTTTCTTCGCATGCTGTTTGCGCACGAGATTCGTCGCTTCGTCCAAATTCATCGTGAACGGCTTCTCGCCCAGAACCGGAATGCCGCAGTCCATCGCCAGCATCGCCACCGGGTAATGCATGGTGTTCGGCAGCACGGCCGAGAAAAACTTGACCCGTTCGGCCGGACTTTTCTTCGCTTCGCGGCGTATGAGTTCGCGGTAGGTTCCGGACACGTCCTCGAGCGAGAGATTGTACGGCTTGATGAAATCGTAGGACGCCTGCTTGCTCGTGCCGAAAGAGCCGCAAGTCACGGCGAACGCGCCCGACTTTTCGATGGCCGCGCGATGCACGCCGCCCATGAGGGACTTCATCCCGCCCCCGATCATGCCTATTTTTGTTTTGTCCGCCATCATTCCTCCTTTTGAGAATGCTTTCGATGCCAAAGGCGATGCTTCAAATGTCCAGCGAACGCACGTTGAGCGCGTTTTCCTCGATGAACCGCCGCCGCGGCTCGACTT